>NZ_JBHMFC010000009.1:0-150358 GCF_042427585.1 Mariniflexile ostreae
CAAAAAAATTAGAGGAAAACCACAAGCTAAATTAGCTTTTAAAACAGACTTATTTTCTTGATAGAGTCAAAATAAATCCCTGTTAATAGGGCTTAACAAGTAGTCTTAGCTAATATTTAAAAACTTTCGGATGGGAGTGATATTATTTAAAAACACACCACTTATTCAAAGTATGATTTTAATCATGCTTATTGACGCTTAACTCCCTTAATTTTACAAAACATCTTTAAAGCTATTCTGGAATATTAAAATTTGAAAACTATGACATCCTATGATCCATTTAATGTTTCTCATTTTAACAACAACCGTTAGATATTGGTTTGCATAAAAAACACACCTGTATTTAATCCGATACAGAATAATTTAGCCGTTTTTAAATAAAAGACTATCAATACGAACTTTTAAATAAAAAAAAATGAAAGATTCAACAACAACACTTCACAATCCGGATTTCACAATCTACGGATTAAAAAACGAACATGTACATTGGAATTTATCGCCGGAGTCACTTCAAAAAATAACGGTAGATAAAAAAATGGGGAAAGAAACTGTTAATGGGACCCTTGCTGTAAACACTGGTAAATTTACAGGACGCTCACCTCAAGACCGCTTTATTGTAAAAGATGATTACACCAGCGATAAAGTTTGGTGGGGACAAGTAAATAAACCGATTTCATCCGATAACTTTAAAAAATTACATAAAAACGTGTTAGCATATCTTTCGGATAAAGACACGTATGCTAGAGACGCTTATGCGTGTGCAGAACCAAGGTACAGAACCAAGATAAGAGCCATTGTAGAGTTCCCTTGGTCGAGTTTATTTGTTTATAATATGTTTTTAAGACCAACGGAAAAAGAACTGAACGGTTTTAAAGAGGATTGGTTGGTTTTATGTGCTCCAGGGTATGTTTGTCCAAACCCAGAGGCTTATGGCATTAGACAGGGTAACTTTTCAATTATAGATTTTACAGAAAAAACGGTTTTAATTGGTGGCTCGGCTTATACTGGTGAAATAAAAAAGGGTATTTTTTCTGCACTCAATTTAATTTTACCTGTGGAAAAAGAAGTGCTACCCATGCACTGTTCGTCAAATGTTGGAAAAGATGGTGATACTGCTATTTTCTTTGGATTATCGGGAACAGGAAAAACCACTTTATCAGCAGACCCAAAACGAAAATTAATTGGTGATGACGAACACGGTTGGACCAAAGACAATACAGTTTTTAATTTTGAAGGGGGCTGTTATGCTAAGGTGATAGATTTATCTGAAGAGAAAGAGCCGGATATTTTTAGAGCCATAAGACCCGGTGCTTTACTTGAAAATGTTATTTTTAATACGCATAACGAAGTCGATTACATGGATAGCAGCATTACACAAAATACTCGCGTAAGTTACCCTATTTATCATATCGACAACATCCAAGAATCACTTTATGCAAATAACCCAAAAAACATCTTTTTTCTAACCTGTGATGCGTTTGGCGTATTGCCTCCTGTATCAAAACTAACGCCTGGCCAAGCGGCTTACCATTTTATTTCAGGATATACTGCTAAGGTTGCTGGCACAGAAGCAGGCATAACAGAACCCGTACCTTCTTTCTCTGCTTGCTTTGGAGCGCCATTTATGCCACTACATCCTACAGTTTATGGAGAAATGCTAAGCAAAAAAATGTCTGATGCCCATGTAAATGTGTGGTTAATCAATACAGGCTGGAGTGCAGGACCTTACGGTGTGGGGTCGCGTATAAAATTAAAATACACCAGGTCTATGATTACGGCCATCTTAAATGGCGAATTGGACAAAGTAGATTATGAGCAAAACCCAATCTTTGGCTTATTTATGCCTAAATATTGTCCAGGAGTACCGTCAGAAATTTTAGACCCTATGAATACGTGGTTGCAAAAAGGCGCCTATATTGGTAAAGCCATACAACTGGCACATTCCTTTCATTTAAACTTTGAAAAATTTGCAGAGCAGGCTTCTAATCAAATTATGCAGGGCGGCCCTTTAATCGATCAACACCATCACCTGTCGGAAAACATTTAAAGTTCTTATCGCGAATAAAAGGAGCTCAAAAAAAAGGGCTCCTTTTATATTACTTATTTTTTTAAAAAAATCAAACCTTAAAAAATGAATGTCAAGATTTCATTAAATAAAACTAAAATCATGAAGTATTTACTAACAACGCTACTGCTTGTTATTTCTGTATCACACTGCTATTCACAATCACCAGAAGATAAATTGGGCTCTTGGTATATGCTCGATGCCAATCATAGAATTTCAGATAAATTCGGTATTAAAACAGGTGGAGAATTCCGAACCTATGAAGTTTTTGATAACATCAATCTCTTGTTTTATTATGCAGGTGTAAATTATCACTTAAATACAAAAGCTTCTTTTTCGTTAGTTTATGGTTACTTGGATATTGACAAAAGTTATGCTACCTCTGGACAAAGCCATCTTTATGAAAACAGAATATACGAACAGTTCAGCTACAATCATAAAACATCCTTCTTACCCCTAAACCATAGACTAAGGTTGGAGCATCGCTTTATGCATTTTCACCATAACCATACCACCCAGCACAGACTAAGGTATCGTTTAGGCACCAAAATAAAGTTGGATAATTTGTTTTTTATTAACATTAGAAATGAAGTGTTTGCCAATCTTGAAGGGGAGGTTTTTACGGAAAATAGATTCTACACCGCCCTTGGCCTCAATGTATCAAAATCTAGTAATATCCAATTGGGTTACTTAAATCATGAGATAAGCAAATCAAATTTACACCGCTTACAAGTTGGCTTATTCATCAAAACAGATTTTAGAAAAGAAAAGTAAGGCCTTAATTAACTTTAAACATCATATTCATATCCCGAGGTCAGTATTAACTAAAATGACTGACCTTCTAATTTATAAATCTGTTTAAGTTTGCGTTTTTTGGAGCAGCAATCGTTGCTATTTTCAGCGTAAGCTTATTTTAAATCGGCATCTAGGCCCTGCATTTTTATCAAAACAAGAAAAACACCTTTTTTATATTATTATCCAAAAGTTTGAAATGTCCATGCTATAATACGCGACTTTTTATTCCCTTGTTCCATATCTATGGTTTTTATTTTTGTAGCCCCAAGTTTTTCTAAAGAAGCGTAAATTCCTTTTATCAAATCTTTTTTAGAAATCAACGTTGTAAACCAAACGCAGTGGTTTTTATATAGCGAACTTTCAAAAATGTAATTGTGGACAAAAGCTTTTTCACCTCCTTTATACCAGAGTTCATGATGGGTTCCTGAAAAATTCCGAACCACGCTATCGTCTTGCTTATGTAATCCTTTAGTTTTTTTTATGGTTGTTTCCAAAGCTTCGTTTTCAGATTTATAAAATGGCGGATTACAAATGGAAACCGCAAACTTATCCTCTTCCTTTATAATATCTTTGAGTATATGGGAGGAATTTTTTTGATATCTTAAGGTAATAACGTCTTGCAGTAAGTTTTTATTAATAATGTTTTGGGCCTGTTTTAAAGACCCATTATTAATATCTGTTCCCACAAAACTCCAATGATACACGGCATGTCCCAAAAGTGGATAAATACAGCTAGCACCTGTGCCAATATCTAAAACGCTTATGTTCTCCTCTATTTTGGATGATTTAAGCAAATCTGCGATATAGTGGATATATTCCACGCGACCGGGAATAGGAGGACACAGGTTTACATCTGAAAAATCCCAATACTTAATATTATACTCTTTTTTTATCAAGGCCGTATTAAGTGCTTTTACCGCTTTTGGGTCTGCAAAATCAATAGTTTTTTTAAGATAATTATTCTCAAATACATATGCGGACAAACTGGGATGGGCGATGCATAGCACATCTAAATCGTAGCCAGATCTATGTTTATTGTTGGGATGAACATTTGGACTTTTTTTTAAAGTGTTTTTTTTAGCCATCAACTATTTTTTATTTATAACGGTTATTATAATACATTAACATTGAAGTGTTCTACGTATTGTTTTTCTTTTTTCTATTTATCGAAACAAGCTTATTTAAAGCAATGTAACACAAAATAAAATTTGATTCCATAAATATTTAGATTATAAACAGAAACCTAGCTCATAAAGAGATTCTCGGTTTACTTAAAATAGAAATAGACGCCTTTATAAAAGCATAAAAACCAAAAACCTAATCCTAAAAAAACCTAGGTTATTTCGCTTCTAAAACATTTAGGTCTCCTAAATTTTACCATATATAAACGCTTACCATGAGTTAATATGGTTTTTGGAGATTAACCTACACATTGTATATAACGATAAGATAAGGCTAGGAGTTTCATATTATACAAAATCATAACCTTCTAAAACAAACCCATAAAAAAGCCCGAAAACAAATATTCTCGGGCTTACACTTTACTATTTCACTTGTTTATTTCAATCTAAACTCTGCTGTTGCAACCAAATCCTTTTCATTAAAAACATTTACAATATACCGACCTTCAATAAAATCAGCATCATTTTTATTGGACACAAACTCACAAATATTCAAGTTTTTGTTTTCGTAATTAAACTTACTTATAATACTATAATTAAGCGTCATATCATCAAACTGTACTTGAGCATTAGCACCTACAATATTATTCTGAGGATTTATAACCTGAACATACAGTTCTTGATCACCTGCCTGAACCAGTCTGTTTTTGGGCACTGTAAAACATACTCTAATCTTGTCTACGCGTCTGCCTCGTTCGGTAGGGATCAGTTTTCCAGACGTTCTTTCTATAACGCCAAATCCTTTTAGATCAACAGCACCTAAAACGGCGGCATTTTTAACCACTTCTGCCAAAGCTGTATTTTGCACCAATAAAGAATCTGTAAAGATGGAGCGCTCTTCCAAACGAATACGGGTGCTATCTAAAGAAGTGGACAAGTATGTGTTCTCTACCCTTAATGAATCGTTAAGCTTTAGCAACGCATCCATTTCCAGTTTTAAGGAATTATATCTTTGTTTATATTTCCATAAGCTTTTAACATTGGTATCTGATATTTTTAAAGAGTCTATTAGTTGTTGAATACGGGCTCTAGATTCTATTAAATCTGTATTTGCTACCTTATTTTCGCTAATAGCTACATCATATTGCTTTGCCATTGCGTTTAAATCATTCATAACCAATTGTTTCTCTTCACTTAAATCTTTTTCTACTTTCTGAGAGTTAGTGTACAAATTCATGGTATAGAAACCGGTTGCTAAAAAAAGAACCAAAGCGATGCCCAAAGCCACTTTTAATCCTGTGTTACTTTTATTATTATCCATAATTGTTGTTTTTTTATTGGTTTAAGTGAGTTATTAATATTTTAAGGCCATAAAGATATACTATTCTGGCAATTGATATATATACGATTCATTTATTAAATTAGATCTTCATTTATTTGAAATAGATTAAAAAAATCTATTCAAATAAAACAAAATCTTAAATACATTAAAAAGCACGTTTACAGCATAATTACAAACCTCATATTTATAAGAACACGTGTGTTTTATAGATGTCATTAAAAGTCTAATCAGTATGGTTCCTGACTGCTAATTTACAAAACTTCTTTATTTTAGTAAATTATGGAGCTGTGCATATTGCAACAATATAATGGTTCTCACATCATTTATTTTTCCAGAATCTAACAGCGTTACCGCCTCTGTAAAGGGAAGCTCCAACACTTCAATGTCTTCGTGTTCGGTAGCTACTCCACCCCCATCGTTCACTTTCATATCATCTGTGTATTCTCCAATAAAAAAATACATTTTTTCCGTCATAACTCCTGGTGAGGTATAGGCTTCAAACACTTTTTTCACTTCTTTTAATCGATACCCCACTTCTTCTTCAGTTTCTCTAATAATACACGCTTCTGGGTTATCCTTATCAAGCATTCCTGCACAGATTTCAATTAAAAAGCCATCCCCATTACCATTCATAAAAGTGGGCATTCTAAACTGTTTTGTCAAAATAACGGTTTGTTTTCTTTTGTTATACAACAATATCCCTGCACCATCGCCCCTATCATAAACCTCTCTCATTTGACGAACCCATTCCTCATTATGCATTTGATAATCAAACGTCATTTTTTTTAGCACATAATAATGGTCTGAAAGGATTTTCTCTTCAATGTTTTTAATATGTTTATATACCATACATAATGTTTTTTTTGTGATATTATTTTATCAAGTCGGGCCTTGTTTAATGCTTTGTTCTAAAAGACTTATATTTCTAAAAAGGGGGACTTCTTTTATAGGCGCTGAAAGTAATATCTTTATCTTACTTCATTATCTTTTAAATGTAATAAAAAGCAGCACAGGCACAATATTACCAAATAATAGCCTCTTTATGAAAGATAAAGAATACAAAATCGATACTTTTTTGTTATTTAATATTATTTTTTAATTCAATTAAAGTATCTTTGATAGGCTACACCTCTGATTATAACTATTTTAAATGCGACATAGCCACTTTATAACAAGCGATACATACTTAGTTACACAATACCAACTGGTAACAGGATTGTTTATCGTGGTATGTCTATGTTTCATTCTTTTAATTTTAGGAATCCGGAAACATTATTTACTAAAAAAAGAAAATCGCCGCTTAAACGAACTCCACAAACCTCATAATGAAGACGCTATATCAACCTATAAAAAACAGCTTAAACAAATAGAGAAATAAAAAAATCCCAAACAAAAGCTCGGGATTTTATATTTTTTAATGACTTGCTTGCTGGACAACTAGCCCTCTGGATGCATAAAGCGCTGTTTTGCAAGAAGCTCCTCTTCTGTTTCTACAACATCGTCATCTGGAACACAACAGTCTACGGGGCATACTGCAGCACACTGCGGTTCATCATGAAAACCTTTACATTCGGTACATTTATCTGGAACAATATAGTAAATCTCGTCACTTATTGGTTCTTGGGCTTCGTCTGCATCCACTTCGTCACCGTTGGTCAACACCACTTTCCCACTCAGGCTCGTACCATCTTTATAGCGCCAATCATCTGCGCCTTCATAAATTGCGGTATTTGGACATTCAGGTTCGCAGGCCCCACAATTTATACATTCGTCTGTTATTATAATTGCCATCGCGTATTTTTAGTTTTAATTTATAAGTTTTTTAAACTTTTAATAAAAACAAGTTAATAAAAACTGCATTCATTACATTTTTATAACTTTGCTTTCGCAAAAATAACGCCAAAACCTTTCATAACCAAATTCCGAATGGATTTACAACAAAGAATTACCGCATTCTCAAATTTAGGAACTTTTTTAGGGCAATTTTCCAACCAAATTATTGAGAAAAAAGAAAATATTCTTCATAATGATTTTTTCTTTGATGGATTTAAACATCAACTAAAGCTCGCTCAAGAAAACAATAATTGGTTTACACAGGAAAATATATTGTTTGCTATTGAAGGCTGGCACAAACTGCTTACATATGAAAACATTTCGACTTGGCTGGCTCGGTACCAAATGCCTGAGCCCAACCCTAAAAAAATCGCCATTATTATGGCAGGGAACATTCCTTTAGTAGGATTTCACGATTTTTTATCGGTATTGATCAGTGGACATTATGTTATTGTAAAACAAGCTTCCAGCGACAAACACTTATTGCCTTTTTTAGCAAAATATCTAGAGTATGTTGCTCCAGAACTTAAAGGGCGTATCACCTTTACCGAAGACAAACTAGAGACTTTTGATGCGGTTATAGCTACGGGAAGCAATAATACAGCAAGGTATTTTGAGTACTATTTTAAAAATAAACCATCCATTATCAGACATAACAGAAACTCTGTTGCTGTTTTAACAGGACATGAAACCCATGAGGAACTTCAGGGCTTAGCTGAAGATGTTTTTAGATATTACGGTTTAGGATGCCGAAATGTATCTAAGCTTTATGTTCCTAGAGACTATAATTTCAATGCTTTTTTCGAGGCCATGTACCACTGGCACCCTATTATTGATACTGCTAAATATGCTAATAATTATGACTATAATAAAGCCGTATACTTAATGAGCGAATATGATATGCTGGAAAACGGATTTTTAATGATAAAAGAGGACCGAAGTTTTTCCTCGCCTATTGCAACCGTGTTTTATGAATATTATAATTCTGAAAACGAATTAAAAGAAGTCCTTGCCGCAGAAAAACATAACATCCAATGCGTAGTGGCTAAAGGTTTTGACGATAACGAAATCACTTTTGGAAACACTCAAAAACCAGAACTATGGGATTATGCTGATGGAATAGATTCTATTTCTTTTTTAATAAAACTTTAGTAAAAAAAATATGGATTTTATACCCATAATTATACAATAAATTAGCAACTTTGCATCCTTAATTAACAAATTTGCGTATTTTTTAGCAATTTTGAACCTTATTAATTCTATAATAAAACATGAAAAAACATAACTTTAGTGCAGGACCTAGTATTTTACCACAAGAGGTATTAAATAAAGCTTCAGAAGCTGTTCTTGATTATAACGGTAGCGGCTTATCTTTAATCGAAATATCACACAGAAGTAAAGATTTTGTTGATATTATGGATAGAGCGAGAGCTTTAGTTTTAGAATTATTGGGCTTAGAAGGCAAAGGATACCAAGCATTATTTTTACAAGGTGGTGCAAGCACACAGTTTCTAATGGTTGCCATGAACCTTTTAGAAAAAAAAGCAGGTTATTTAAATACAGGTGCTTGGAGTGAAAAAGCGATAAAAGAAGCAAAGGTTATCGGTGATATTTATGAGGTTGCTTCTTCAAAAGATGCTAATTTCAATTATATTCCTAAAGGCTTTGAAATCCCTTCAGGATTAGATTACCTTCATTGTACCTCCAATAATACTATTTTTGGAACGCAAATGAAATCTTTTCCAAAAACAGACAGCCCTTTAGTGTGCGATATGAGTAGTGATATTTTTTCTCGCCAATTAGATTTTAGCCAATTTGGTTTAATTTATGCTGGTGCTCAAAAAAACATGGGACCTGCTGGTACAACCCTTGTAGTAGTAAGAGAAGATATTTTAGGAAAAGTATCTCGTACCATCCCTTCTATTTTAGATTACAAAAAACATATTGCTAGTGACAGTATGCTAAATACTCCTCCTGTTTTTCCTGTTTACACATCTTTATTGACATTAGAATGGCTAAAAAGCGTTGGTGGTATCGCGGGCATCGAACAAGAGAATGAGAAAAAAGCGCGATTGATGTATTCTGAAATTGATTTGAACCCTTTATTTAAAGGATTCGCAACTAAAGAGGATCGTTCTTTTATGAATGCAACATTCACTTTAGAAAAAGAAAGCTTAAAAGAAACTTTTGCAAGCATGCTTAAAGAGGCTGGTATTAGCGGTGTTAATGGCCATAGAAGTGTTGGAGGTTATAGAGCATCTATGTACAATGCTTTACCTATAGAGAGCGTAAAAGCACTTGTAGAGGTTATGAGCGAGTTAGAAAGCAAAGCTTAAAATAATATAAAAAAAATTTCCTCCTTTGAGGAAATAACTAAATTTTTTTTCAATGAAAGTATTAGCAAACGATGGTATTTCAAATAGCGGTATTGAAGCTCTTGAAAAAGGCGGATATGAAGTATTCACAGTAACCGTAGCACAAGAACAACTTAAGGACTATATCAATAAAAACAACATTGATGTTTTATTGGTGCGCAGTGCCACACAGGTACGCAAAGATATTATTGATGGTTGTCCAGATTTAAAAATTATAGGACGTGGTGGCGTTGGTATGGATAATATCGATGTCGAGTACGCCAAGGAAAAAGGACTTCACGTTATAAATACACCAGCATCCTCTTCCCATTCTGTTGCAGAATTAGTTTTTGGCCATTTTTATGGTTTAGCTCGTTTTTTACATAATTCCAATAGAGATATGCCTTTAGAAGGTGATGCCAATTTTGGAAAGTTAAAGAAAGCCTATGCTAAAGGTACAGAGCTTAAAGGAAAAACTTTGGGGGTTTTAGGTTTTGGACGTATTGGTCAAGCCACCGCAAAAGTAGCTTTAGGCGCCGGAATGAAGGTTATCGCTTTTGATCCATTTTTAGAAAATGCAAATTTAGAATTAGATTTCTTTGATGGGCAAAAAGTAAGCTTCAACATTAAAACCATTTCTAAAGAAGAGGTTTTAAAACAGTCTGATTTTATCACGTTACACGTTCCTGCACAAAAAGATTACGTTATTGGTGAAGCCGAATTCAATATGATGAAAGATGGTGTTATTATAGCGAATGCTGCAAGAGGTGGTGTTATTGATGAAATGGCTCTTGTTAAAGCAATCGAAAATGGTAAAGTTGCCCGTGCTGCTTTAGATGTTTTTGAAAAAGAACCAAAACCAGAAATCCAATTATTAATGAATCCTGCTTTATCTTTAACACCTCATACAGGTGCTGCAACTAACGAAGCTCAAGATAGAATTGGTACAGAACTAGCAGAACAGATTATCAGTATTTTAGGATAAAAAAACTTAAGCGCAATAAGAAAGCCCCTCCCCAAATGGAGGGGCTTTCTTATTTTCAGAAAATTAGAGTTTTCAATAAAATACAGTTAAAATAATATATTTAAGCTTCTAAATATATAAAAAGAAAGGTTTTTTTTGTAAATTGAACGGATGTTCCATTTTTAAACAAATTATTAAAAACATAAAAGCATGTCAGGAATTTTAGATTTATTAAATAGTGATATGGGCAAAGCTCTCATCAGCGGTGTGTCCAATCAAACCAATCAGCCTCAGAATAAAACACAAGATGTTTTAACCATGGCCTTACCCGTATTAATGCAAGCCATGAAACGCAACGCTTCAACCCCTCAAGGCGCAGAGGGTTTATTAAATGCTATAAACAGTAGCAAACATGATGGTGGCATTTTAAATAGTCTTGGTGGTTTGTTCTCCGGAGGTGTAGACGCTAAGGTTATGGACGACGGCAGTAAAATATTAGGACATGTTTTGGGCGGAAAACAACAGCATGTAGAAAATGCTTTAAGTCAAAAATCAGGAATAGACGCTAGTTCTATTTCCCAAATACTAAAAGTTGCTGCACCTATTTTAATGGGCGTTTTAGGCAACCAGGCCAAGCAACAAAAGGTAGATAGCCCAAGCGGATTAGAAGGTTTACTAGGAGGCTTACTACAAGGCAACTCTGCCGGACAGGAGCAAAGTTTCTTAGAATCTATTTTGGATGCAGATGGCGACGGAAGCGTTATTGATGATGTGGCGGGTATGGTACTTGGTGGCGATAAAAAGAAAGGCGGACTTGGTGGTATGCTAGGCGGTCTTTTTGGAAAGTAAAATGTTTTTTAAAAACCAAAAACATATAGCATCAAGCAAAAAAGTTTGATGCTATTTTTGTTAAAAACATTAGTATTCTATCCCCTTTAAAATCATTTTTGTAACTTTAAATAACAATATGATGATGCGCTTATAGGCTTTGTTCTTTTTCCACAACCATCGAAGCAATTAGCAAATTGATAGTATTAGTTTTAACACAACACCCTACATTCTGTTTTTTTATCAGCTACACCCTTTAAAACTAAAAATGCTTATGAAAACATTTCTTTATATCGTATTGGTTTTTAGCGTTGTGATGGGCTGTCATACTTCAAAAAAAACAAGTACAGATGAACGTTTAGGAAACACAAAACAGAAAGACACTGTTAAAATTGTAAATGAAGATTTAGAGTATGAAATCATTATTATTGATCCTGGTTTTAGTACTTGGTTATTAAGTCAGGCAAAGCCGGAAGGCTTTTATTCGCAATCCTATTTAGAAAACAGAAATAAAGTTTATGTAACCGAATGGAATCAACGTGTACAACAACCACAGCGCTACGACCCTAATTTATATGAATTAAGCATTGATTACAAGTCAAGCATAGATTATGGCTACGAAGTTAATTATAAGCTTTATAATTACTTTATTTACTTTCAAATAAGCCACAACCAAAGATTAGGGCCATTTGATCCAAGAATTTGAAACACTTTAACTATTTTTGCATCCAAATTAGAATTTTGAAGACATTTAAAGATAATTGGGACATTAAAAAGAACTGGCAACTAGTCTTTCCTTTTCTAGGCATAGTGGCTTTAGGATATTCTGCTTACAGATTGTCCTATGTGTTCTTAAGAGACTCCCCTATTGCTTATACGTTACTTTTAACAACCGTTCTGTTTTTCGTATTCCTAAAATTAGTGCTTTTTATTTTCAAAAAGTTAGAAAAAAAATGGCCTGTTACATACCGATGGGAACTGATTAGCATATTCTTGGTTTTTGCCATAACAGGCTCTTCTTCCGTTTTTATAGGAAAACCATTAATAAAATTAGCGGGTATTAATAAAGAAAATCTTCATATTGTAGCCTACTGGGTTCTTTATACCCTTATCGGTTTTATTTTTTATCAGGTTTTATTGGTTTTAATTGGTTGGCTTTTTGGGCAATACAGGTTTTTCTGGGATTTTGAAAAGAAAATGCTCCGTAGAATCGGTTTAAAACGATTTATAGATTAGTGGAAAACCTCAAAACCCATAGCATTTTTAGAGCCATAGCCTTCTGCCTAGCGATAGCTATTTTGATACCTGTTGTTGTTAAATCTGCTCATATTTTTACACATCAAGACCATAAAGTCTGTCTTGATAACTCCACCACACATTTTCATGAATTTGATATCGATTGTGACTTTTATAAATTCAAAATAAGCAACAATGCTACCTTTACTTTTATAAGTTATAACTTTTTTAGTCCACAACTGGTAAGCTCAAAGATCATATCACATTACATCTTTTTAAGCAAATACCAACGCTTACACTTCTCTTTACGGGGTCCTCCTACACAAGTTTAATTTTTTCAAAATACGCCGAATATTCATATCGGCTTTTCTTAAATCATTAAACTAAAGTCTGCTTTACAAGAAGGTATTTTAAGCCTATCTATATAAGTGGAAACACAAACACATATACAATGAAATTATTATTTAAAATTTTGCTTTTATTAGCAATCACTCCTATATATTCGCAAAATTCAATACACGGTGTCATTACAGATAGTAATACAAAAGCACCTATTGTTTATGCAAACATCTATATCCCAGCTGTTGAAAAAGGAACAATGTCTCATGAAAAAGGAGATTTTACAATCGACAACCTTCCTCCTGGCAAATATGAAGTTCTTTTTTCTATTATAGGCTATCAAACCAAATCCATTACTATTAAAATTCCTTTTGAAGAGCATCTACATCTTAGCTTATCGCCATCATTTATTGAAATGAAAGACATTATCATTTCTACACCCTTTCATAAATTACAACGCGATAATGTTATGAAGGTCGAACAGGAAAATATTAAAAATTTAAAAGCCGGCGGCGCAGTTACTTTAGCAGAAGGTATTGCCAATATTCCTGGAGTAGAAAGCCTTACTACAGGCCTAGGTATTGGAAAACCCGTTATTAGAGGCCTAAGTTCCAATCGTGTTTTGGTATATGCTCAAGGTGTCCGATTGGAAAATCAACAATTTGGTGCCGAACATGGCTTGGGGATCAATGATGCTGGAGTAGAAAGTATTGAAGTTATTAAAGGTCCTGCCTCCCTACTTTACGGAAGTGATGCTCTTGGCGGCGTGCTATACGTTAATCCAGAGCGTTTTTCGCAAAGCAATAGTACCACTGGAGATGTTGCCGCCAATTACTTTAGTAACACGGAGGGGGTTACTACAAGTGCAGGGGTTAAATCATCTACAGAAACGTTTAAATTTTTATTTAGAGGAAGTACAGCGTCCCATTCAGATTATAAAACCGATGCCTACCGCGTTACAAATACCCGTTTTAATGAACAGGATTTTAAAGCAGGAATAGGGTATCAAAATAAAGGCTTCACTACAGAATTTCGATATAATGTAAATGTTTCTGACTTAGGAATACCTATAACTACAGGAATCGGGCAAGGTGGTGAACAATCTAAAAATAGAACACCATTATTACCCTTTCAAAATATTACAAATCATGTACTAAGTTCAAAATCGACCATATTTTTTAACAAATCCCGGTTGGATATTAACTTAGGGTATATTTACAATGACCGCAAAGAATTTGAAACCCCTCACGACCATGATGACCACGACCATGATGACCACCATGATCATGAAGAACATGAAGAGGAGCATGAACATGAGGCATATGGCACCTTAGACCCTGCCTTACACATGAAGCTAAAAACAGCCAATTACGATATTAAATATAATTTGCCAAAGTTAGGAAAATTAGAAACTATTTTTGGTGTTCAAGGCATGAACCAAATAAACACCAATTATGGTGACGAACAATTAATTCCTAATGCCAGAACGAATGATATTGGCATTTTAGCGACCTCCCATATTCATTTTGAAAAAGCCGATATGCAATTGGGTATCCGTTTTGATAATAGAACCATTGATGTAAATTCAGACTTCAACAAAAGCTTCAACAGCTTTAATGCCGCAGCTGGTGTAAAAACCAATATTGCAAAATATATTACCGCACGAGTAAATTTAGCCAGTGGTTTTCGAGCACCAAATTTAGCCGAACTCAAATCCTATGGAACGCACGAAGGCACCAACCGCTTTGAAATAGGAAATGAAACATTAAAAAGTGAACAAAATTTACAAGCTGATGTCGCATTAGAATACACGAACGAGCATCTGGAAGTTTTCGCAAACGTATTTTACAACACGATTAAAAACTACATTTACCTATCTCCAAATGGCGAGATTATAAAAAATGTTCCTGTTTATGAGTATTTTCAAAACAATGCTCACTTATACGGAGGAGAATTTGGTATTCATGTTCACCCCCACCCTATGGATTGGCTTCATGTCGAGTCAAACTTTGAAATGGTTACAGGAAAACAAAACAACGATGATTATCTGCCGCTAATTCCTGCACACACTTTAAGCAATATGATTCGTGTAGAATTTAATAAAAAATGGTTAGAAAAAAGCTATGCTTTTGTAAAGCTAAAAACCACTTTCCAACAAAATAAACTAGGTGCATTTGAGACCAGCACAAAAGATTATAGTTTATTAAGCGCGGGTTTTGGTAGTACTCTCAGGCTTTTTAAAAAGGATTTATTACTTAGTATCTCAGGAAACAATTTAACGAACAAAACATATGTTAATCATTTATCGAGGTTAAAATCTGATGGCATTTTTAATATAGGACGGAATATTAGTATAGGATTTACATATACGCTATGATAAACAAGCGCCTTACTTTTTATGAGTAAGCTAGAATACGCTTATTTAATGGGTTATTTAACAAACATAAACACGTTGTTGAGTAACCCATTTTTAGATGCCTAACTTAGAATTATACTCCGTTTTAAACATGGTTAGATTTGAAGTTTTAAAAAACAATAAAAAAAGGATAGCACCTGAAGCTAGAGAAGCATAACACAATACAATTTCAATAATGTTATCTAAATACCGAAGTAAATTAGCCTATAAAACCTCTATTGCTTCTTAAAGACATAGGTGTAAAGCCACATCAGCGTAAAAGAAGGAATCACATCAAAACCAGGAAGCGCTTCTTCAACAAACGCGATAACACCTGCTATTTTTCCCGCTTTCCCTTTGTAAAGCCTTGTCATTAACCAACCCGAAATGGGTGCCCAAACGATATCGGTAAATTCGCCAATACCCGGTATAATATAAGAGAGATATCCAATGGCATCAAATAAAATCCCGAATCCTAATTTTGTGTATTTATTCATTCGTTACAAAACCATTCGTTAAAACATGTCATCTTATTTAGATTTTTAAAATATTCTATTTTTTCAGAATCCGTATTAACAGACCAAGCCTTTTTAATATTCTGGATTTGAAGACTATCCGTTTTATCAACTATCGCAATGAAACTTTCATCCAAACTATTTTTAACGCTACAATAACCAATAGTGACAAACTCGTTTTTATTCCTTTTAGGTAGTATTAAGGTGTCCAAAATTTTATAAATCCTATTTAAAAGACCATCGTAAGAAATACGATTAAATAGTATTAGGTTATTTATAGTATCCCTTAAATGTAAAATACCATATTTTGCTTCGGTATCAGCTTCGTCAATAACGGTATCACTGACTTTAAAGTAATTAGAAAATTTATCAATCTGATCTATATCCACAAACTCCATTCCAATCATAGAGTTATAATCGTATGTTGTTTTATTGGCGCAATTAACTAAAAAAACAGATGTTAAAGCAAAAATAAAATTTCTCATATAAAAAGTTTCTAATTATTAGAATAACAAGAAATGTACCAAAATCATTTTCCAATAAGTTTCAAAAACTCATTTCTGGTCTCGATTTTTTCAAATTGTCCTCTAAAACCAGAAGTAGTCGTTAACGAATTTTGTTTCTGTACCCCACGCATCATCATGCACATATGCGATGCTTCAATAACCACCGCAACGCCTTGTGGCTGTAAGGTATCGTTAATACAGTCTAAAATTTGTTCTGTTAAACGCTCTTGTACTTGCAAGCGTCTGGCAAAAACATCAACAATTCGAGCTAATTTACTCAAGCCCACAATCTGTCCGTTAGGGATATAGGCCATATGGGCTTTACCAAAAAAAGGTAAAACATGGTGTTCGCAAAGGGAATATAATTCAATATCCTTTACAATTACCATTTCGTTATAAGACTCCTTAAACATAGCACTTTTAAGAATTTCTACAGGATCTTGATCATAGCCTTGCGTTAAGAATTGCATGGCCTTGGCGGCACGTTCAGGTGTTTTTATAAGGCCATCCCGCTCTGTATCTTCACCCAAATCCTCAATAATACTTTTATAGCTATTTTTAATATCCTCAGTCACCTGTAAATCGTACTCTTCAAACTGTTTATATAACATGCTGTATGGTGTTTTTTAAAAGAATTAAAGCTTATTAGTAACAGAAAACAGTTAACCCTTATGTTTTATGCAAAGTTATTTTAAAACATATTAATTAGGCTATATTTTAACTAAAAAACAAATAGCATAAGCACTTTAATCCACTAAAATAAAGTTACTTATAAAACACAAGCAAAAAAATATAATGCTAAAGAAATTACAAAGATAAAACAGGTCTAAATACTATGCATTTTTAAGTAAATAGAGAAAGTCAAGATCAGTTGCTTGTATAGTAATTTACAAAGTATTAATTTCAGCCTTTCTAGCACATTTAATCCTTATTAAATTGATGATAAAAGCACAAAACATACATAAATATTACAGCGAACTTCACGTTTTAAAAGGTGTGGAACTTCAAATTAACAAAGGAGAGGTGGTCTCTATTGTTGGAGCTTCGGGCGCAGGAAAAACCACTTTGCTACAGATATTAGGCACTTTAGATCGTGCTTCTGCAAAAGACCGTTATAACTTAACTATTAACGGTGTAAATGTGGGCACATTAAATGATAAGGCATTGGCAAAATTCAGAAATGAAAACATTGGTTTTATTTTTCAGTTCCACCAATTGTTACCAGAATTTACGGCCATTGAAAACGTATGCTTACCCGCTTTTATTAAAGGAACAAAAAAAGCAGATGCCGAAAAGCGCGCCAAAGAACTTCTTGATTTTCTAGGACTCTCCCACCGTTACCAGCACAAGCCCAGTGAGCTATCGGGAGGGGAACAGCAGCGCGTCGCCGTAGCGAGGGCCCTTATTAACAATCCCGATTTAATTTTTGCTGATGAACCCTCTGGCAATTTAGATACCGCGTCTGCCGAGAATCTACATAGTCTGTTTTTTAAATTACGTGATGAATTTGGCCAGACTTTTGTAATCGTAACCCATAATGAAGAATTAGCCAATTTAGCGGATAGAAAGCTGGTTATGGTTGATGGGAAAATTGTTAATCAATAATTTTGAAAACATCAGAGCTTAAAGAATTTTTAGAGGCCAAAACCTATCAATATAACAATCCAGATTTTATTGAGAGCGACCCTATTCAAATTCCCCATCAATTCCATATAAAAGAAGACATTGAAATATCGGGGTTTCTTTCGGCTACCATCGCTTGGGGCAATAGAAAAAGCATCATCAACAATGCCAAACGCATGATGGATCTACTTGATAATGCCCCTTATGATTTTATAAAAAACCATACAGAAACCGATTTAGAAAAACTGCATCCCTTTGTTCATCGCACATTTAATGGAGATGATTTTATTCAGTTTATAAAATCATTACACCATATTTATAAAAACCACAATGGTTTAGAGGCTGTTTTTCTAAAGCATGCTGAAAAGGATTCGCTCCAGAAGTCTATTTCAAACTTTAAAAGCACTTTTTTTGAAATAGAGCATTTGCCCAGAACACAAAAACACGTTAGCGATCCTTTAAAAAATTCTGCCGCAAAACGTATTAACATGTTTTTACGCTGGATGGTTCGACATGACAATGCAGGCGTAGACTTTGGCATTTGGACTCGTTTAGATCCTAAACAATTGTCTTGCCCTTTAGATGTACACTCTGGAAATGTAGCCCGTAAATTAGGTTTGCTTAATCGTAAACAAAATGATGGTAAAGCCCTTTTAGAATTAGATACGGCTTTAAGAAAATTAGATGCCAAAGATCCAGTAAAATACGATTTTGCCTTATTTGGTTTAGGTGTGTTTGAAGGGTTTTGAAAAAACAAGGCACAAAAAAACCTGATAATTAATATCAGGTTTTTTATTTTACTTTATGAATTAGCATTAACTTGCTTGTGCAATAACCTCAAATTCTAAATCAACCACTACATCTCTGTGTAAACGTATTACGGCGTTGTATTTGCCTAAACGTTTAACAACAGTAACTGTAATGTATTTCTTATCAATTGATTGCCCTTCTTTAGCTAAAGCTTCAGCAACATCGCTATTGTTTATAGATCCAAATAATTTGTCTCCAGAACCTACTTTAGCAGGTATCTTAATATCTAAAGCTTTTATGGCTTCAGCCACTTTATTAGCATCGTCAACTACTTTCTTTTCTTTAAAAGCTCTTTGCTTTAAGTTTTCGGCCAATACTTTTTTAGCAGATACTGTTGCTAAAATAGCACTTCCTTGAGGAATTAAAAAATTTCTACCATAACCGTTCTTAACTGTTACAACATCGTCTTTAAATCCTAAGTTTTCAACGTCTTGTTTTAATATAAGTTCCATTGTTATCGGTATTTTATTTTAATAAATCTGCCACATAAGGCATTAATGCTAAGTGACGTGCTCTTTTTACAGCAACAGATACTTTTCTTTGGTACTTTAAAGAAGTTCCTGTTAAGCGTCTTGGTAAAATTTTACCTTGTTCGTTTACAAAACCTAATAACCAGTCTGCATCTTTATAATCTACATACTTAATTCCAGATTTTTTGAAACGACAATATTTCTTTTGCTTATTGGTATCGATATTTAACGGTGTTAAATATCTGATTTCGCCGTCTTTTTTACTTTTCGATTGTTGTTCTATAGATGACATAATTACGCTTTTGCTTTAAGTTTAACTCTTCTTCTCTCTGCCCAAGACACAGCATGCTTGTCTAAAGCGACCGTTAGGTAACGCATAAAACGCTCATCACGTCTAAATTCTACTTCTAAAAGATCGATGACCTCTCCTGTAACTTGATACTCAAACAAGTGATAAAAACCACTTTTTTTGTTTTGGATTGGATAAGCTAATTTTTTTAGCCCCCAATCTTCTTTGGATACCATCTTTGCTCCTTTAGAAACAAGAAAATCTTCGTATTTCTGTACTGTTTCCTTTATCTGTTCTTCAGATAAAACGGGATTCAAGATGAAAACAGTTTCATAATGATTCATAAAAATCTATTTTAATGTTAAAATGGGTGCAAAACTAGCGAATTAAACCATATAAAACAACTATAAGATATTCAATATTTTAAAGTATATTTGTAGGGCTATGTCAAAACATTAAAAAAAAGCTAAAAAAACACTGTTTGTCGATGTTTTTTGGTTTTTATCCGAATTTTTTGTACTGTTGTCGATATCTTAACCGAAATATTAGTAATGTTATGACTTTAAACTGCGTAGTAGTAGACGACTCAGCGATACAGAGACTCTCCATTGTTAAGTTAGTAGAGAATCACCCCGCTCTTAATTTAATAGCAGAGTACAGTAGTGCGCTTGAGACTAAAAATGGTTTAAATTCTCATCAAGTGGATTTAATCTTTCTAGACATAGAGATGCCTGTTTTAAACGGATTTGAGCTTTTAGACGTATTAAACAATAAGCCTCAAATTATTTTTGTTACCGGAAAAACCGAATATGCTTTTAAAGCGTTTAACTACGATGCTACCGATTATTTACATAAACCTATATCTAGAGAACGTTTTAACACTTCAGTTGAAAAAGCACTAGAACAGCATAAGCTTAAACTGGACTTTAGTGAAGAAGATGGTGAACACATTTTTGTAAAGAGCAATCTTAAAAAACGTAAAGTCTATATTAAGGACATCAAATGGATTGAAGCTCTTGGAGATTATGTAAAACTGGTTACCGAAGAAAATAGTTTAGTGGTGCTATCAACCATGAAATCTTTTGAAGCCGAGCTTCCTGAAGGCAAGTTTTTAAGAATCCACAAATCTTATATTGTGAATCTTGACAAAATTGATAGATTTAACAGTAAGAATGTTGAGGTTGGCGCCTACGAGATACCTCTAAGTAGAAATAAAAAGACCCAATTGGTAGACGCTTTAAATAATATTTAAAACGCCTCCTAATAATTTTTTAGGACAACCTTCAATTTACGATTCACCTACAAACCTCTAAGCAACTAGAAGTTATCAACATTTAATATTACTCTAACAGATCTAAAATCTTTCACGCTCGAGAAGCTGTTATTTATTTTAATAATAGCTTCTTTAGTTTTGGATAAGGATTGTTTTTTAGGAATCTTTACTAAAATATTCTTATGGAATTGATTTCTAATCCGAGCTACTGGTGGGGCTTCTGGCCCTAACACATTATCACCAAAAACATGCCTTAACGCCTTTGCAAACCAAGTAGCGGCTGCCTCTACTTTGTTGTAATCTTTGTGTTTCAAAATAATTTTCACTTGTTTATAAACAGGTGGATATTTATAATTATAACGATCGTTCATTTGCTCATTATACATCGCCACATAGTTGTTTGTAGAAACCTGTTGTAATATATTATGATATGGATTATAGGTCTGGATAAGCACCCTGCCCCGTTCATCGGTACGTCCTGCCCTACCCGATACTTGAAGCATCAATTGAAAGCTTCGTTCATGCGCTCTAAAGTCGGGGAAGTTCAACATATTATCGGCATTCATAATGCCTACCAGCTTTACGTTTCTAAAATCCAAGCCTTTGGTTAACATTTGTGTCCCCACTAAAATATCAATTTCCTGTTGCTCTAATGCTGTAATTATTTTTTCATAGCCATACTTTCCACGTGTAGTGTCTAAGTCCATTCGTGCCACCTTATAATCGGGAAACAAAAGCTTCACTTCAGATTCAATTTGTTCTGTACCAAAACCTTTACTATCCAAATCTTGGGCACCGCAAGCCATACAGCTTATCTGCATGGCCGTAGTATAACCACAATAATGGCAGCGCAACTGACTTCTATATTGGTGATACGTTAAGCTTACATCGCAGTTAGGGCATTGTGGTGCATGCCCACAAGTATTGCATTCTACAATAGGTGAAAACCCACGCCGATTTTGAAATAGGATAATTTGATAGCCTTCCTTCAAGGTTTCCGTCATTTCTTCGATAAGTCTATCGCTAAAATGCCCTTTCATTAGCTTACGTTTATGCTTATCCTTAATATCTACCAACTCTATTTCAGGCATTAACACCTCATTATAACGCGTTGTTATCTCCACAAAACCATATTTGTTTTGTTTTGCATTAAAATAACTTTCCAAACTTGGAGTTGCAGAACCCAAAAGTGTTTTTGCTCCATGCATATGAGCAAGTACTACAGCCGTATCTCGTGCATGATACCGTGGCGCAGGATCAAACTGTTTAAAAGATTGCTCGTGCTCTTCATCCACAATAATCAAACCTAAGTTATCAAACGGTAAAAAAATAGAAGAACGTGCCCCAAGTACTATTTGTGCTTTTACACTTTTATTTAAAACGTGATTCCAAACCTCAACTCGTTCATGAGAAGAATATTTAGAATGGTATACCGCTACTTGCTCTCCAAAGTAATTTTGAAGTCGGGATACCAATTGTGTCGTAAGTGCTATTTCTGGCAACAGATACAACACTTGTTTTCCTTGCTTAACAACCTCTTCAATAAGCTTTACATATACTTCGGTTTTCCCAGAAGATGTAACACCATGGAGCAATGTGATGTTTTGCGTTTCAAAAGATGTATTTATATGCTCCAATGCTGTACTTTGGTAGTCGTTCAGGGTTTTAGTCGCTTCATTTTCACCTCCAGAATACTGAATCCGATCCGTTTGGATATAGTACTCCTCTAGAACATCTTTTTCAATCAATGCCTTAATAATCGCTGCTGAAGCATCACTTTCAGAAGATAATTCTGAAACCTTTACAGGTTTTCTTGTTTTTGCAGAAATAGAAAACAGTGTCATAATCACCTGTCTTTGCTTTGGAGCTCTGCTCAATTCTTCCAACAAACCATGTAGTGCTTTTTCTGAAGTGAAATGAGTATGAAGCTTTACATAGCGAACCAATTTCGGTTTGTATTTTTCATAAATTTCTTCTTCAACAGAAATCACTTCTTTTTCAATGAGCCTCTTAATAACAGGAAGCACATTTTTCTTATCTAAAATACTAGAAATATCTTGTATTTTTAAAGATGATTGGTGATTGAGCGCATCATACACCAAAAACTCATCATCTTTTAACGTAGACTCGTCTATGGTTTTTATCGTATTTTTAAGTACTACGGTTTCACTCTCCAAAACAAAAGCATTGGGCAGAGCAGCTCGCATTACATCGCCTAATGTACACATATAATAACTCGCTATCCATTGCCATAACTGAAACTGCTTTTGGTTTACTATGGGCGTATCATCTAGAATTTGATGAATCTCTTTAGCATCATAAGCTGTTGGTGCGTTTGTATGAATTTTAAAAACCAGTGCGGTATATATTTTTGATTTGCCAAAAGGAACAGACACCCGCATGCCCGTTTTTAAAAATCCAGATTCTGCGTCCGTTATACTATAAGTAAACAACTTAGGAAGCGGTATAGGCAATATAACGTCTATAAAGTATGCCATAATCAATAACCTTTTCTTAATTTATTTAAAGTTACGTTTAATTCGTAGCCCAATAATAAAATATTGGAATTGAGCCATAAATAGAACATCAAAATTAGCAAAGCGCCAATAGAGCCATATAACTTATTATATTGACCGAAATTTTCTATGTATATCCCAAATAAATAAGAAGATAATATAATCAATATGGTTGTAAACAAGGCTCCAGTAGAAAAAAACTTAGACTGTTTTCCTTCTGGTGTCCCGAAATAATACAGAGTGGCGGTTGCTATGTAAATAATCATCACGAAAAAAGCATATTGTGCCATTTTTGCCCAAAACACACTTTGTAAATCCACTTTATAGCCCCTATATTCTAACGCTTGAAAGAGCTCCTGCACTACATAAATTTGAAAATAACCCAAAACCGCAATAGTGAAAATGAGTAAAAAAGCAAGTATTAACGCAATGCCCAATGCATAAAAATATTGTTTAAAAACATTTCGAGACATTTGCTGGTGATACGAATTCTGAAAGCTTGAAAACACGGCATTTACACCATTTGTCATTAAAAAAAGTGACAGTACAAACACAGAAGACAACAAGCCGCCACGTTGGGGCTGATCTATGTTTTCAAAAATATTTTTAAAAAAAAACTCAGATGTATTAGGCGGCAAAAAAGATTCTAAAAACCTAAGAAACTCTATTTTAAAATCGTCAATGGGCACATAGGGGATAATAATGAGTACGAACAATAAAAAAGGAAACAGTGCCATAAAGAAACTAAAAGCAATGGCACTTGCCCTAGCCGATAATGCTCCTTTTACAAGACCGGTTATATAAAGCTCTAAAAGATCATAAAATGACAAGCCCTCTAATCCTAATATTTTAATGTTCTTAAAAAACCTCACCAGTATACTTACTACTGGGATTTTTTCTAATTTGTCTTCAATGGGTTTGGTCATTAATTTTTAAGAATGGTAATTCCACACAAAGTTATTAAATAAGATTTTATAACAGCTATAGATTGCTTGCCAATACCCCTTAAAGAGACAGACGCTAGTTTACGGCCTTTAAACTTAAGTCCATATTATGCACCGAGTGTGTGATAGCACCGCAGGAAATATAGTTTACACCACATTCTGCATAGTGCCGTATTGTGTTCTCATTAATATTTCCTGAAGATTCTGTCAAACACTTATTACCGATAAGCTTCACAGCTTTTTTAGTGTCTTCATAATCAAAATTATCTATTAAGATTCTATACACACCAGTATTTCTCAATATTTCTTCAACTTCCGTTAAATCTCTAGCCTCAACCATAATTTTCAAATCCTTACCAGATTCCTGTAGATACTGTTTGGTCATTTCAATAGCTTTAGTAATACCACCAGCAAAATCTATATGGTTATCTTTAAGCATAATCATATCATACAACGCAAATCGGTGATTTTCGCCTCCGCCAATCCTTACCGCCCATTTTTCTAAAGCGCGTATACCAGGGGTTGTTTTTCTAGTATCTAAAACCGATGTTTTAGTGCCTTTTAACAAATTAACAAACATACGGGTTTTGGTTGCCACAGCACTCATGCGCTGCATGGCGTTTAAAACAGTACGTTCACATTTAAGAATGGATTGAGACGACCCTTCTACCGTTAACACAATATCTCCATAAGAAACCTCTGTGCCATCTTCTATAAGGATATCCACTCTTAAACTTTTATCGACATAAGCAAATACTTTTTTTGCAAATGCCACACCTGCAATAACCCCTTTGTCCTTTACCAACAGTTTGGCTTTCCCTCTGGCATTATCAGGAATACAGGCTAATGAACTGTGGTCGCCATCTCCAACATCTTCTCTTATAGCGTTAGCGATTATAATATCTATTTCGTTAGAAAATTGCTCTTTGGTTATCATGTTCAAAAGTTAATTTATTACAAAAATAAGGAATTGATTTGCGAATTTTAAAAAATTTATCAATTTTAATGTACTATCGATAAATAGAAATCGATAATTTTGACCTATGAATATAAAACTCATTGCGATAGGCAAAACAGATAGTAAAACTCTTGAGCTTTTAATAAAAACTTACCAGACTCGGCTTGGCTTTTACATAAACTTTTCCATGGAAATTATACCAGACATAAAACATTCTAAAAACTTAAGCGAAACCCAACAAAAACAAAAAGAAGGCGAACTTATTTTATCGAAAACAACCTCAACAGACGCCGTTATCCTTTTAGATGAGAATGGGAAGCAAATGGATTCTATTGGATTTTCTAACGATCTTCAAAAACACATGAATTCTGGGGTAAAACAACTGGTATTTGTAATTGGTGGCCCTTATGGCTTTTCTAAAGATGTATACGAAAAAGCAGATGGGAAACTGTCTTTATCAAAAATGACATTTTCCCATCAAATGATTCGTTTGTTTTTTATAGAACAACTTTACAGAGGCTTTACTATTTTAAGGAATGAACCTTACCACCATCGATAAGTTAAGAGCCTAAAAAACACCTTAGTGCATGTTATAAACTTCTTTACGCTTTTTAAGCTGGCGCTCTAAATCACTAACCGTTTCTCTTACCGCCACCTCAAAATTAGCCTCACTCGACGTTGCAAAAATTCTTGGCCCTGGTAAACTTAACTCAATATTACATATTTTGCCGGAATCGTGTTGATTATCGTCTTGTTTAAAATGTACGGTAGCACTTATTAAAAATTCATATCTATCAAATAGTTTTTTTAATTTATCTTCTGTAAAGGCTGAAAGCGTTTCACTTACATCTAAATCAACATATTGGAAGTTAACTGTCATAATCGGTCTTTTTTAAGGTTTATATGAATTACTAATATAACTCATTTTTAAGTGGTTTTGAAAATTGACACTCATAAAATAGTCATAAAATTCATTTTTCATCAGCATATCCGTTTTTCCCGTTTTAAGTTCATTTTTATTTGAATCAATATAATGGTATTTTTGGAGAATTAAAATTATCAAAACAGCCTATGCAAATCGTTTTCGCTACAAACAACCAAAATAAAATTAAAGAAGTACAGGCCTTACTTCCAAAAGAAATTAAGCTCTTAAGCTTGGAGGATATTGGCTGTGTGGAAGAAATTCCTGAAACCCAAGACACTATAGAGGGGAATGCCATCCAAAAAGCGGCCTATATTAAAACAAAATATGGCCATGATTGCTTTGCCGATGACACAGGTTTAGAGGTTGAAGCACTACAAAAAGCACCAGGTGTGTATTCGGCTAGATATGCAGGCGCCTCGTGTAATGCCACGAACAATATGGCGTTACTATTAGAGAACTTAAGTAACCATCCAAACCGAAAAGCCCAATTTAAAACTGTTATCGCTTTACAGTACAATAATAAGCAACATATTTTTACGGGCATTTGCGAGGGCACGATTACGCATACCAAACACGGTGAGAAAGGATTTGGTTATGATCCTATTTTTAAACCTAAGGGGCACCAACACACTTTTGCCGAAATGGATTTGGATTTAAAAAACACTATCGGGCACCGCGGAAAAGCCATTGCCCAATTGATTAGATTTTTAAATTCTTAATTTTCCTTAATAAATTTTAAAAAGCCATAGGCTATTACATTTGTTTATCCTACTTTTAAGTGATGACTGCAGAAGAAATTGAAAAAGAAAATATCGCCATTGCTAAAGCCTATAAAGAGCTTTTAAAAGTCAGCTACAGAACCCTTACCGATGAGGACAAAAAACTTATCCGGCATGCGTTCGATGTGGCACTAGATGGCCATAAAGATCAGAGAAGAAAATCTGGTGAAGCGTATATATTCCACCCCATTGCAGTAGCTAAAATTGTTGCACAAGAAATAGGTATGGATGCCACATCGATTGCATCCGCCTTATTACATGATGTGGTTGAAGATAGCGAGCGCTATACCATTACAGATATCGAGCAGCTTTTTGGAGAAACTGTTGCCAGAATTGTAGACGGCCTTACTAAAATCTCGTCTTTAAGCAAGGAAAAGGATATGGACGTGTCTTTGCAGGCAGAAAATTTCAGGAAAATGCTGCTTACCCTCAATGATGATGTTCGTGTTATCATTATAAAAATTGCAGACCGTCTCCATAACATGCAAACCATGGACGCCATGCGTTCGGACAAGCAGGTTAAAATAGCTTCGGAAACCCTTTATATCTATGCGCCTTTAGCACACAGAATTGGTCTTTATAATATCAAGAACGAACTCGAAGACTTAGCCTTAAAGTATACCGAACCAGACGTTTATTACGACATTCTACACAAAATAAAAGAAAGTAAAGAAGAGCAAGATCTTTATATTAAAGAGTTTAGTGAAGTGATCAAGAACGCTTTAGACAAAGAGCTATTGGAGTATACGATTAAAGGGCGTCCTAAATCCATTTATTCTATTAGAAAAAAAATGGTAAAACAAGGCGTATCTTTTGATGAAGTTTACGACAAATTTGCTTTAAGGATTATATATAAAAGTGACGAAGCCAACGAGAAATTTTTGGCTTGGAAAATATACTCTATTGTTACCGATCACTTTAGGCCCAACCCCATGCGGCTTAGAGATTGGATTACATCCCCAAAAACCACAGGCTACGAAGCACTTCACATTACAGTTATGGGACCCAAAGGAAGGTGGGTAGAGGTACAAGTGCGCAGCCAACGTATGAACGAGGTGGCAGAAAAAGGCTATGCTGCCCATTACAAATACAAGCAGAACAAAGAGAAAGAAGACAATCTAGACAGCTGGATCAATAAGCTACAAGAAGCCCTAGAAAACCCTGATATTAACGCCGTTGATTTTGTTGAACAGTTCAAACTCAATCTATATTCGCAAGAAATATTTGTATTTACACCCAACGGCGATTTAAAATCGCTTCCTAAAGGCGCTACTGCATTAGATTTTGCTTTTAGCATCCATACCGAAATCGGCATGAAAACCAGAGGTGCAAAAGTGAACGGAAAATTAGTTCCGCTAAGTCACGTGCTCCGTACCGGCGACCAAGTAGATATTTTAACCTCAGAAAGTGCTAAGCCTAATGCCAACTGGTTGGATTACACTACTACTGCTAGAGCTAGAAGTAAAATAAAATCGGCATTAAAGGAAGACAGGAAACTGATAGCCGAAGATGGCAAGGAAATACTAAGACGAAAGTTAAAGCAACTTAAAATTACGCTTAATGAAAAAAGCGTAAATGAACTGGCAAACCATTTTAAGCTCAAAACAAGTTTAGATTTGTTTTATCGTGTGGGCGTAGGCTCCATAGATAATATTATGCTTAAAAATTTCGCCGCGTCTAGAAGCAATGCCTTAATGAGTTATATTAAGAGCAAAATAACAAGAAAACCAAATCTTTCAAAAGAAGAACTTGACCAAAACGAGATCACCTCTAATTTTGACGCTCTTGTTTTTGGTAAAGAAGAAGAAAAGCTAGATTATAAAATAGCCAATTGCTGTAACCCTATTCCTGGCGATGATGTGTTTGGTTTTTTAACCGTTTCTGAAGGTATAAAAGTGCATAAAAAAAATTGTCCAAATGCTTTAAGTTTACATTCCAATTATGCTTATAGAATCATCTCTGCAAAATGGATTGATTCTTCACAACAAGAGTTTTTAGCTAAAATCATAATATCTGGAATAGATAATATAGGTTTAGTAAACGATGTTACGAGAATTATCTCTTCGGATATGCATGTTAATATGAAAAGCATAAGTTTTGAAAGTAATGACGGATTATTTACTGGAAAAGTAAATCTTATTGTAAAAAACAACAACATGCTTAAAAAGCTCATAGATAAACTTAAAAAAATTAATGGGATAGATAAAGTCTCTAGAGTGTAAAAAAAGTGTAAATTTGCGACGAAATTATGAATGCAAAAGTAGATAATAAAAATCAAGAAATAGTTAAAAGCGTATTCACCAGCTTTTTAGAAACGAAAGGGCACCGAAAAACACCGGAGCGTTACGCTATATTACAAGAAATTTATAACAATACTGAACATTTTGATATTGAATCATTATACCTCAGTATGAAAAATAAAAAATATCGTGTGTCGCGTGCCACACTTTATAATACTATAGAATTACTTCTTGATTGTAAATTGGTAAGAAAACACCAATTTGGCCAAAATCAAGCACAATATGAGAAATCGTATTTTGATAGACAGCACGACCATGTGATTTTAACAGATACTGGGGAGGTGATAGAATTTTGCGACCCGAGAATACAATCTATAAAAAAAACCATTGAGGAGGTTTTTGATATCGAAATCAATAACCACTCTCTTTACTTTTACGGAACTAAAAAGTCTCCAAAAACTCCTGAAGAAAATCAGGAAGGAGACAATTAACTAATTTAATTTTTACAATGGCAGTAGATTTACTACTTGGACTACAATGGGGAGATGAAGGCAAAGGAAAAATTGTTGATGTACTTACCTCAAATTACGACATTATTGCACGTTTTCAAGGAGGCCCCAATGCTGGGCACACCTTGGTCTTTAACGGAAGAAAACATGTGTTGCACACTATTCCTTCAGGGATTTTTCACGAAAACACCACCAATTTAGTTGGAAATGGTGTGGTGATAGATCCTGTTATATTTAAAGGAGAACTAGACAAACTTGCAGAGCAAAATGTTGATTATAAAAAATCTTTAGTCATATCGCGTAAAGCGCATATTATTTTACCAACGCACCGTTTATTAGATGCCGCTAGTGAAGCCTCAAAAGGAAAGGCCAAAATAGGGTCTACCCTAAAAGGTATTGGTCCTACTTATATGGACAAAACGGGAAGAAATGGTATCCGTATTGGTGATTTAGAACTAAGCGATTGGAAAGAGCGCTATAGAGCTTTGGCAGATAAGCACGAATCTATGATTGCCTACTATAATGTGGACATCGAATACAATTTACAAGAGCTTGAAAAAGAGTTTTTTGATGCTATAGAGGTTTTAAAAACCCTGAAATTTATTGATTCTGAAGAATTTATTTATCAGGCACAAAAATCAGGAAAAACCATTTTAGCCGAAGGTGCTCAAGGATCCTTATTGGATATCGATTTTGGTACCTACCCTTTTGTAACCTCTAGCAATACAACTGCCGCAGGTGCTTGTACCGGCTTAGGCGTTTCTCCAAATAAAATAGCTGAGGTTTTTGGAATTTTCAAAGCTTACACTACACGTGTTGGTTCTGGCCCTTTTCCAACCGAACTGTTTGATAAGGATGGGGAAACAATGAGTAAGGTAGGAAACGAATTTGGAGCGACTACAGGAAGAGCAAGACGTTGTGGCTGGTTAGATTTAGTTGCCTTGAGATATGCCTGTCAAGTAAATGGCGTAACACAACTTATCATGATGAAAGGCGATGTCCTTTCTGGCTTTAAAACCTTAAAAGTATGTACCGCATATAAATATAAAGGAGAAACCATTTATCATTTCCCTTACAATATCGATGCAGAAAACATAGAACCTATTTATACTGAGGTTGAAGGTTGGGCTGAAGATTTAACAGGATTATCTGAAGCGTCTCAAATGCCTAAAGCTCTTAATGATTATATCGCGTTTCTAGAAAAAGAACTCGAAATTCCAATCACAATTGTGTCTGTAGGACCAGATAGAAAACAAACTATTTTTAGAAATAAATAGAACCCATATTTTTTAATATTTAAAGACCACTTGATCAAGTGGTCTTTTTTTTTATCAATTCTTAACCATAGCTTAAACTCACCAGCCCTCTTCAAACCCATATTACATATACATTTGCTAGTATTTTGTACATATGAAAAAATCTCTCAAAACACTATCCAACCAACACCTTCAAACCCTTTTAAAAGAAGGAAGCGAAGGTGCTTTTAATGAAATTTATAATCGATATTGGAGTATTTTATACGCTTATGCATTCCGTATTTATACCGAAGAAAAAATTTGTGAAGACATTATCCAGGAAGTTTTTATTCGGCTTTGGGAAAAAGGAAAAACCACAGATATCATAAACATTGAAGGCTACCTATTTAAGGCTATTAAAAATAAAATAGCAACCCACATACGCGATTTAAAATTCACACCAGCACATGATCATGTTCTTCAAAACATAGCAATCTCTGATACATCAGAAAGAAACTTAGAATATGAAGAATTTGAAAACCACGTGCTTTTTGAAATTGACAAATTAACGCCCAAATGCAAAAAGGTGTTTATATTAAGTCGATTTGATCAGCTATCCAACACCGAGATTTCTAAAAAACTAAATATCTCTATCCGTACTGTTGAGAAGCATATTAGTGACGCTCTAAAAGAACTCAAGTCAAGTTTAAAAATCAGCTATATTATCGGGTTTGTTATGCTAATGTTTTTTTAAAGTAAACTAAAAAGCGCTTGCTTTAAGAAACCGTTAAAGCCTCCTTTTCTTCTACGTGTTAGGCTTCAAAATTGCGACTTGTAATTAAACAAGAACATTTTGCAAAACCAATATTTTATATACTTAGCAGAAAAATACGCCAACCACACAGCTACTAAGGCAGAAATACAACAGGTTGAAGCTTTTTATGCAGCTATGCAAAAACAGCACAAATCGCTACCTATTAATTTAAGCTCTTATAAAAAAAATAAAATCAAAAACACCATTGATGCAACTTTACACAAAAGAGTTGATTTTTTAAATTTCAGAAACCTTTCAATTGCTGCATCTTTCTTATTACTTCTTGGCATAGGCTTAGCTTACCCGCTTCTAAACAAAACAACAATTACCACATTGAAAGCCGAGCGGAAAGAGATCCTACTAGACGATGGTAGTAAGGTGTTCTTAAATGCAAATAGCAGCATTAGTTATGCTAGCAATTTTACTAAAAAGCGAAACATTACATTAAAAGGAGAAGCTTTTTTTAACGTAGCAAGAAACACTAAAAATCCTTTTACTGTAACCGTAAACCATATAGAAACGAAAGTATTGGGCACTTCTTTTAATATCAAATCTACTCCCAATAATAAAACTATTGTAAGTGTAAACACAGGTAAAGTAGTGGTTTACTCCAAAATCGATTCTAAAAACAAGGTGTTTTTAACCAAGAATGAGCAGGTTACATTTTTTAACCATGCACCATTAAAAATAAGCCGGAACCCTAGTGATGATTTGATGGCTTGGACAGAAAACAGGATTGTTTTAAACAACGAAACATTAGAAAGCACCACTAAAATTCTTGAAAACTGGTATAACGTTTCTATAGAATTCATGGATGAAGACCTAAAGCATGAGACCATTTCTGGTAAGTTCAATAATGAAACCTTAAAGAACGTCATGACAAGCATAGCACTACTCAAGAATTTAAAAATAGAATATTTAACCCCTAACCATATTACTATAAGAAAAGACCAATAGCAAAAACCTTTAAAGGCCATTTCCGCTACAGCGAAAAAGAACATGGCAGCCCCATAAATAATATTAAATCAATTCACGATAATCATTTAAAATGAAGATTACATTACACTTTTTAAAGAATTTCTCATCCTTTAGGTCTTTTTGTTTAACAGGGATGCTATTATCCATAAGCATAGCCTCTGCGAAAACAAATAACAATCAAATAAGTCTAAATATTAAAAATGCTTCTGTAACGGATGTCTTTTCTGCTATTGAAAGCCAAACGGCTTACACCTTTATTTTTGACAATTTTATTACTAAAGCCCCTAAAAAAATATCTATTCGTGCAACAAATGAAAATTTAAATACTGTTTTAACAAAACTGACCCAACAAAGCAATTTTCATTTTAAGGTGTTAAACCACACCATTACTGTTTTAAATTCTGAAAAACAAAAAATAGTTAAAGGAAAAGTTGTAGATGAAAGTGGCTTACCGCTGCCTGGCGCAAGTGTTATAGAAAAAGGAACCAAAAACGGAACCTCAACAAATTTTGATGGTATTTTTAATTTAGCATTAACGACAGAACATGCAGAAATAGAAGTTTCTTTTATAGGGTATATCACAAAAACCTTAAAAGCAACGCCTGGTACGCTATTAGAAATCATACTAGAAGAGAACGTTAACAGCTTAAATGAAGTGGTTGTTACTGCTTTAGGCATCAAACGTGAAGAAAAAAAACTAGGCTTCTCTCAAGCTACTGTAGAAAGTGAAAGCTTAGCACAAACGGCACCAAACAACTGGTCGTCTGGTCTAAAAGGAAAAGTTGCAGGTTTAAATATTGTATCATCAGGTTCTGGCCCGATGAATTCGCAACAAATAACACTTAGAGGCAACAACTCCTTAAATGCTAATGGAAACAACGCGCTTATCGTTGTGGACGGGGTTCCTGTTAATAGTGAAATGACAGCTTCGGGATCATCAAACGCTTACATAGGTGAGGATTCCCCAATAGATTACGGCAATGGTATTTCAGACCTTAATTTGGATGACATTAAAAGTGTAACCGTACTGAAAGGTTCTGGGGCAACAGCTCTTTATGGCAGCCGCGCTGCAAATGGCGCTTTAATTATAACCACAAAATCTGGCACAAAGTCCAAAGGCCTTGGTGTTACTTATAATTCAAGTGTTAGTTTAGACGTTATCCAGCGTTGGCCCGATTGGCAATACAAATATGGGCAAGGCACTGGCAAAAGTTTTGATATTGAAGGGAACCCTTATTATTCGTATGGCTCCTCTGAAGATGGCAACAGTACTGGTGGCACAAGTAGCGCTTGGGGACCTGAGTTTAATGGGCAATATTACTACCAATACGACACTGCGCTAGAAGGACAATCTGCAGAACGCACACTATGGCAACCATACAAAGACAATCGTAAGGATTTTTGGCGCACAGGAGTTACAACAACTAACAATGTTTCTATTCAAGGCGGAAATAAGGAAGGCTCTATGCGACTTTCAGTTGGGCATTCTAAAAACGAATGGATCATGCCGAACACAGGGTTTGAAAGACTAACCGCATCTTTAAATGCAAATTACCAAGTTTCAGATCATGTAAAAATAGGTTCTGTTGTAAACTACAACAATAGAACCAGTGATAATTTACCCAGTACAGGCTACAACAATGGTTCTATCGCTTACTTCATGATTTTTCAAAATCCAAATGTCAATTTAGACTCGTATCGTAATATTTGGCAGAAAAATCAGAATCAAATTCAGCAAATTCAACCTTTCAGCTCCTATATAGACAATCCCTATTTAATAGCATATGAAGCAACAAATGCTTTGGCTAGTAATCAAATTGTTGGAAATATTTTTAGTGATATCCAATTAGCCCCACAATTAAAGTTGATGTTAAGAACCTCTTTAAACACCTATTACCAAGAAAGAGAGCAAAAAAGACCTTACAGCATAAATCGCTATAAGCAAGGATATTATGAAACCCAAGATATTTGGAAACAAGAAGTAAATACCGATTTTTTATTAAGCTACAACCATGATCTTAGCACTAATTTTTCATTCTCTGCCTCTGTAGGAGGAAATTCTATGGATTACAAATACCGCAGAACAGACGCTTCTATCGATGGTTTGGTGGTGCCTGGAATTTACAAATTAGCGAATGGTGTAAACAATCCATTAATTCAAACTTATGATAAAAACAAAAAGGTAAACAGTTTATACGGTTTGTTTTCGGTTGCATTTAACAACAAAATATTTTTAGATCTAACAGGGCGAAATGACTGGTCTAGCACCTTACCACTAAAAAACAATTCCTTCTTCTACCCCTCTGCCAATGCCAGCTTTATCATGTCGGAAATATTTAATTTACCTAACGCTGTGGAGTATTTAAAGTATCGTTTTTCATATGCTCAAGTTGGTAATGATACCGACCCATACAAAACAAGTAAGTACTATAGCCAAAGTGCATTTGCGAGTTCGGCATCTGTTTCAACTAACTTATTCAATGCCCACTTCAAGCCAGAAATTACAACAAGCTATGAAACAGGTATTGAAGCCCGTTTATTAAACAACAGCATAAACCTAGATGCCACTGCTTACGAAACCACTACTAAAAATCAAATCATTTCGGTGCCTTTAGATATTACTACGGGCTATAGTTCTGGTGTTTTAAATTCTGGTGAAGTAAGAAATCGAGGTCTTGAACTTACACTTAGCGGAAAGATTATAAGCCGTAAGAAATTCAATTGGAAAACTACATTTACATGGTCTAAAAACTGGAATAAGGTTATGAAGCTTGCCGATGGCATCGATGGCCAACAAGAAATAGGTGCTGGTGGCAATGCAACCTTATTAGCAAAAGTAGGTGGTACAACAACAGCTATTTACGGATTTGGATTTGAACGCTCCCCAGAGGGTGCTATTGTTTATGACGCTGCAGGACTTCCTGCATACCCAGATGAAATTCAATATATAGGAGATGCTAATGCAGACTGGAAGGCTGGTTTAAACAACAGCTTCCGTTTTGGAAACATCACCTTTAATGTGATGCTAGACGGTCAATATGGTGGAATCATTTATTCCCAAACCCATCACAAAAGCATTCAACAAGGAAAATTGACTTCGACTTATGAAGGACGAGAAACAGGTTTTATAACCGGAGATGGTGTGGTATTAAATAATGATGGTACATATTCTCCAAATACCACCGCTGCAATAACTCCAGATTGGTACAATCGGTATTACCGCCGAGCTAATGTAGAGTCTAACGCTTTCGATGCGTCCTTTTTAAAATTAAGAGAAGTGAGCTTACAATACAGTTTCCCTAAAAAATCTTTAAAAAACACAGGAATCATAGGCTTAAATGTGTCTGTTTTTGGAAGAAACTTAGCAACTGTTTCCGATTTCCCTATTTACGATCCAGAGACAGCTGCTTTAAATGGCGACACTATTTTACCTGGAATTGAAATGGGACAAATGCCCTCGCCTGCTACCTATGGCTTTAATTTAAAAGTAAACTTATAATATATAAAAACATGACAACATTAAAATACTTATTTGGTACACTACTCTGCTTTATGGCTATAGTATCCTGTACAAATGATTTTGCTGAGATTAATGAAGATCCTAATCGTATTAACGAGATTAGTCCCGGTACATTAATAAATCCTATTATCTATGGCCTGGCTAATCATAACGCTGGTAGAAGCGCCAGTGTTACCTTCGATTTAATGCAGGTGTCTGTACCATTTCCAAGCGTTTCTGGTGGATTACATAGGTATGACGTAAGCCAAGGGGCGGGCAATTCATCTTGGAACAATTATTACAGGTGGCTTAATAACATTAAAGAAATGCATACAGCAGCAGTGTTATTAGAAGACAAAAACTACGAAGCTATTGCCCTAACACTTAATGCTATGGTTTATGCCAATCTTACAGATATATTTGGCCCCATACCCATGACTGAAGCAGTAAAGGGTGATGAAGGCAACTTCTACCCCGCGTTCGATTCGCAAGAACATATATACGAAACGATTCTAGCTGATCTTGAAAAAGCTAACAGTATTTATGATGCTAGCAAGGGCATGGCATACGCAGACGATATTCTGTTCTTTAATGATGTGGAAAAATGGCAAAAATTCACAAACTCATTGCATTTGAGATTATTGCTTAGAATTTCAAACAGAACCGAAACACAAGCATTTCAAAAGATGACCGCCATAGTTAATAATCCTACAACTTACCCTGTATTTGAAAACAATGGAGAATCAGCCATTTTACAAGTAACAGGGGTTACTCCAAATGTTTCGCCTTGGGGCAGGCCTCAGGATTTTAATTTGTTCACTAAAATAGGTGCTTTTTTTATTGATAACTTAAATGACTTTGAAGACCCTAGACGTGCTTACATATCCACAATAGCAAGAGATTTAAATAGTATAGACATAGGGTATAAAGGAATTCCAAGCGCTTATGATGGACCGGAATCTCAGTTTACATATAACGCTTCATCGCTCAATACAAGCCAAGTAAACAATCCCATGCAAATTTTCATATTAACCTATGCCGAAGTAGCATTTATTAAGGCGGAATTAGCACAGCGTGGTTACATCCCGAACGCAGAAACACATTATAATAATGGCGTTACCGCTGCAATTGAACAGTTTAATATTGAAATGCCTTCAACGTATTTTGATAATATACATACAAAATATGATGGCACCTTAGCTAAAATCATGCTTCAAAAATACTATGCACTTTACTTTGTCGATTATCAACAATGGTTCGAATACAGACGTACAGGATTACCCGTTTTACCTACTACCGAGGCCATGTTAAACGACAAAATAATGCCTGCTCGCTTTTACTACCCAGTCGATGTACAAATTAATAACGCATCCCATTATGAAAAAGCAGTAGAGATGTTAGGTGGCCCAGATGATATAAATACACCTGTTTGGTGGGATAATTAAATAAAAAACAATCATGAAAACAACTTTCATTCTAATATGTGCAACCCTATTAACATTGGGCGTAACAGCGCAAAACAAGGTAACGGGTTATGTATACAACGACCTCAACCAGAACAATAAAAAAGAAACTAAAGAACAAGGTATTAGTCGTGTAGCTGTTACCAACGGAGAACAAGTGGTATTAACCGATGGAAACGGGAAATATGTACTTCCTATTAGTTCCGACCAAATCATTTCAGTAATAAAACCGTCTGGATATAAGGTAGGCACAGACGCTAATAATTTACCGCAATTCTTTTATAATCACAAACCTCAAGGTTCTCCAGATTTAAAATTTAAAGGAGTGGCACCTACAGGTAAACTTCCAAAATATGTGAATTTCGGACTAATCGAAACAGAGGAAGCCAACACATTTACAGCTCTTGTTTTTGGCGACCCACAAGTGTATACTTTAGAAGAAATAGAATACTTTAGAAGCGGTATTGTTTCTGAAGTGAAGGCGATAAAAAACGTTCCTTTTGGGATAAGTTTAGGAGATTTAGTAGGCGACGATTTAAGTTTGTTCAATCCCTACATTGATGCTGTAAAGGAAATTGGCATACCTTGGTATAACCTAATGGGCAACCATGATATGAATTTTGATGCAGAAACAGATGCTTTAAGCGACGAAACCTACGAGGCTCACTTCGGGCCAGCAAACTATGCCTTCAACCATGGTAAAGTCCACTTTATTGTTTTAGATAATATACTTTATCCAGACCCAAGAGATGGTAAAGGCTATTGGGGAGGGTTTCGAAAAGATCAATTAAATTTTATAGCGAACGATTTAAAATTTGTTCCAAAAGACCACCTCATTGTTTTAGCCTTTCATATCCCTTTAAGTGAGCCACATGGAGACTCTTTTAAAGATGAAGATCGCGAAAAATTATTTAGTTTACTCAAAGACTTTCCCAATACGCTATCGCTTTCAGCCCATACACATATTCAAAAGCAAACGTTTTTTAACGCCTCTCAAGGTTGGCTAAGAGAGAAACCGCATCACGAATATAATGTTGGCACCACTTCTGGCGATTGGTATTCTGGTAAATTAAACGAAGCAGGCATCCCCATTTCAACTATGAGAGATGGTACCCCTAAAGGCTATGCTTTTTTACATTTTAAGGACAATCAATACAATATAGAATACAAGGCTGCAGGAAAACCGAAAGATTTTCAAATAAAAATCTTTGCTCCAAAAGTCGTTGCCCAAGGAAAAAGAACAAAAGCAGGAATTTATGCCAACTTCTTTATGGGTAGTGAAAAAGACACCGTTTTATATCGTATCGATAATGGTGAATGGCAATCGATGACCCATGTAGAAGATTACGACCCATCTTACGTGGCGTTGGTTTATGAATGGGATACCAAAACCGAATTAATGGCAGGGCGACGCTCTTCAAACCCAATTACTAGCACTCATTTATGGCGTGGCTCCATACCTACTAAATTAGACGTTGGAATCCATAAAATTGACATTAAAGCGACCGATATGTTTGGAAACGAATATACCAAGTCGAGTTCCTACAGAGTAGAAGCCGCAAAATAATAAATCTAAAGCTTGTTTATCCCTAAAAAAGATAAGCAAGCTTTTTAATGATAAATAGATGAAAATATTTAAAACTGTAATGCTTATTTTGCTCACATTTATAGTGAGCTGTAAATTAGAAACTAAGCATAAAATTGAAGTTCAAGGCCATCGGGGCGAACGTGGCCATTTACCAGAAAACTCTATTGAAGGGTTTTTAGGAGCACTACATAAAGGTGTTGATGTTATCGAACTAGATGTCATTATATCCAAAGACCACCAAGTTGTGGTGTCGCACGAACCCTATATGTCGTCATTGTACATCACCAAACCATCAGGAGATCCTATTTTAAAATCTGAAGAAAAAAGTTATAATTTATACCAAATGACTTATGATAGCATTAAAAAATTTGATGGAGGCTCTAGAGGACATCAAAATTTCCCTAATCAAAAACAAATGAAAACATACAAACCCCTGTTAAGCGAAGTGTTTGATGTTATTGAAAAAGAAATTAAGACACAAAAGTTGCCTTCTGTAAAATACAATATTGAAATAAAATCCAACGAAGGTGCTTATGATATCTATCAACCCCAACCAGATGTATTTGTTAACTTAGTGATGCAGGTTATTCAAGAAAAACAAATGGTAGCTAAAGTGAATATTCAGTCTTTCGACCCCACTGTTCTTAATATTTTACATGAAAAACATCCTGAAATTGAAATTGCCTTTTTAGTTTCTAAAGGAAGTATTCAAAATAATTTAAAATTACTGGCCTTTAAACCCCAAATTTACAGTCCGAATTTCAAATTAATTAAAAACAAAACCATGGTCGATTCTCTAAAAGTAATTCATATAAAGGTAATTCCTTGGACAGTTAATACCGAAGAAGATATCAAAACCATGATCGACTTACAGGTAGATGCTATCATTAGCGATTATCCAGAACGGGCCTTAGAGCTATTAGATTAAAGTTACACATTTCTAGTGTTAAAAACCCAGTAATATTTTTTAGAGCGTTTTTCATTTCAATATACTTAAACCGTATATTTATCGTTATTTTTGCTTTAAATATATTCATATTGAAAACATTAAATTTTACATATTTTTTACTTTTTATTAGCTTCTTAACGGCTTTTTCGTTGGATGCACAAGAAAAAAAGAAAATCCAAATTGAATATTCTGGTTTTTTAACCTTTGATGAAGTTAATTTTCCTGGTGCAAAAATACTAACGCGAGATGAATCGCAACAAGTACACATCATCCATGAAAACACCAACATGTGGTGCGACAAAGCTTATTTTTATGGGCAAGACAATTTTATTGAAGCCTATGGCAATGTTAGAATGATTGATAGCGATACCATTACCATGAGCTCCAAATATATTGAGTATAGTGGATTAACAAAACTCGCTTTTGCTAGTGGCAATGTGGAACTTAAAGACCCAAGCTCTACAATAACCTCAGACACCTTGCATTTTGATAGAGAGAGGCAACAAGCTTATTACAGAAATGGTGGCACCGTAGTAAAAGACACCTCTGGCACCATTACCAGTAAAATTGGCCGGTATTATATGCCCATTAAGAAATATCAATTTGTGGAAGATGTGGTACTTGTAAATCCCGATGCCACCATCAAATCTAATTTTTTTGACTTTTATTCAGACACAGGCCATGCTTATTTATTTGGGCCTTCAACTATAACAACAGAAGAAAGCGAAACGTATTGTGAAAAAGGGTTTTATGACACCAAAACCAAAATAGGCTACGCCATGAAAAATGCCAAAATAAATTATGATAATAGAATCATTGAAGGCGATAGCTTATATTTTGATAACACGAAAAGCTTTGCATCGGCAACCAATAATATAAAAGTAACCGATACCCTAAACAATAGTGTTGCTAAGGGGCACTATGCCGAACTTTATAAAGTAAAAGACTCCCTCTTTATTACCAAACGCGCTTTAGCTATTACGGTTCAAGAAAAAGATTCCATCTATATTCATGCCGATACGCTTTTGGTAACAGGAAAACCAGAGAAACGCATAACAAGAGCTTATAGGAACATGAAATTGTTTAAGTCTGATATGAGCGCTAAAGCAGATTCTGTACATGTTAACCAAGCTACAGGTTTAACACAACTAATCAATATAGCAAAACTAGGTACGGGAGCTCAATTTTCTGCTAAACGAAAACCCATTCTTTGGAATGAAGAAAACCAAATGACAGGCGATACTATTCACATGATTTCTAACACTGTTTCAGAAAAACTCGACTCGCTTGTAGTATTCAATAATGCTTTTTTAATAAGTAAAGACTCTCTCGGAACGGGTTACAATCAAATTTCGGGGCAACGGCTTATTGGCTTGTTTAATGACCAAAACCAATTAGACCAAGTAAATATTATAAAAAATGCCGAATCTATTTTTTATGCTAGAGATGAAGAAGGCGAACTAAACGCCATAGATAGAGCGCAATCAGGATATATTGAAATCTATTTTGAGGAAGGCGAAATTGTAGAGTTTAAGCGTTTAAACCAAGTAGATGGCAAAGCTTACCCCGAATCTAAATTTCCTGAAAAAGATAAAATACTAAAAGGATTTGATTGGCGCGACGATGAGCGCCCTAAAAGTGTTGAAGACTTATTTAAAGACGACCCACCGTTGGTGCTACCTAAAATTAAAGGCATGGACGACTATGTGCCGCAAGAAGATTTTTTTAACAATAATTTATTAGAACGCGTTGACGACGCTAGCAAACAAGAAAACAAAAAAAACTCTAATAATCAACCTGCAAAAGCATCCCGAAATATACCACAACATATAAAGGACCAAAGCAGTCCTTCAGACACTCTAAAAGTTAAATAATATTATAATATGTCCTCCGATTTTTACACATATCAAGCTCAAACCTCTCCACACCCTTTAGGCGTTGAAGTGTCACACGCCCGTGGATGCTTTATCTATGACACCCAAAACAATGCATATTTAGATTTTGTGGCTGGCGTATCTGCAACGCCATTAGGCCATAATCATCCTAAAATAGTAAATGCCATAAAAGCACAATTGGATAAGCATTTACATGTTATGGTGTATGGAGAATATATTCAAAAATCAGCTGTAGATTTATGTAAACTATTGGCTAAGAACCTTCCAGCTCCTTTAGAGAAAACCTATTTAACCAATTCCGGTACCGAAGCTACAGAAGGCGCTTTAAAACTAGCAAAAAGAGTTACAGGACGTAGTGAAATAATAGCAGCCGTAAATGCATATCACGGAAACACCATGGGCTCCATGAGCGTTATGGGCTATGAAGAACGCAAGCAAGCTTTTAGACCCTTATTACCCAACACCAATTTTATAAGCTTCAATCATGAAGACGATCTAAAACACATCACTTCCAAAACAGCTTGTGTTATTTTAGAAACCATACAAGGAGGCGCAGGATTTATAGAGCCTAAAAATGAATACTTAAAAAAAGTAAGCCAACGTTGTAAAGAGGTAGGCGCTTTATTAATTTTAGATGAAATCCAAACGGGAATAGGCCGCACGGGGACACTATTCGGGTTTGAAAACTACAACTGCATTCCTGATATTATCGTTTCTGGAAAAGCTTTAGGTGGCGGACTCCCCATTGGGGCTTTTACAGCATCAAGTGCTCATATGGACCTATTAATGGACAAACCCAAACTAGGACATATTACTACATTTGGAGGCCATCCGTTAATTGCTGCTTCTGCATTGGCAACGCTAAAAGAAGTGCTAGAAAGTGATGTCATGCCTCAAGCACTAGAAAAAGAAATCTTAATTCGAAAGACCTTGGTTCACCCCCTAATTAAAGAAATTAGAGGAAAAGGCCTCATGCTTGCGTTGATGATGGTTTCAGAAAGCGTTGCAAATGCCTTAATATTAAAATGCCATGAAGAAAAATTAATCTTGTTCTGGTTGCTCTTTGAGCCTACCGCCGTAAGAATTACCCCGCCCTTAACAATTACTAATGCTGAGATACTGAAGGGTTGTAAGCTTATTTTGAATATTTTAGACACTTTAGAAGCTTAACCTAAGCCCTCAACATACTGAGCATCAAAGCAAAGAACACGAAGCCCTTGTAAAAAGCGGGATGTTCATTACTTTGTTAAAAACATTTGTACCAAAACCCCATTAAACACAAAGGATTGCCTTAAATTTATTCATGTAGAACCTTACAAATTTGCCTATGGAGTTTAGTCACGATGATAATTATAGTTTACCGCTAACTAAATTTGAGTCTATGTTGAAAACGAACAATGTGTTGTTCTTTGATTCAGAAGAGTTCGAAAACATCATCCATCACTATCTCAATCAAGGAAAAATGACCTTAGCCAAAAAAGCTATTAAATTAGGGCTTCAACAACATCCTACTTCTGTAAATTTAAGACTCTTTAAGGTTGAGATATATGTATTTGAAGACAAGTTGGTTGAAGCAGACACTTTATTGAGCGAACTCTATACCATAGACCCAAGTAACGAAGAAATCTATATCCAAAAAGCCAACATACTGTCTAAAAAAGACGAACATCAACAAGCTATAAATGTATTAAAACAAGCGCTAGAGCTTACAGATGATGTTATCGATCTATATTCCCTTATTGGTATGGAACATTTATTCCTAGATCAATATGAAGAAGCTAAATCCTTTTTCATGAAATGCATGGAAGAAGATGATGCAGATTATTCTGCCCTATATAACATCATGTATTGTTTTGATTATTTAGAGCAAAACGACCAAGCTATTGCCTATTTAAACACTTTTTTAGATAATAATCCCTATTCCGAAGTAGCATGGCACCAATTAGGCATACAATACACCACTCAAAAGAAAAATAAAAAAGCATTAGCGGCTTTTGATTTTGCAATCATTTCCGATGATACCTTTGTAGGCGCTTATCTTGAAAAAGGTAAAGTTCTAGAAAAGCTAAAACGCTATGAAGATGCTATTGAGAGCTACACCCATACATTAAAGTTAGAAGATCCCACATCGTTTGCATTATTGCGCATCGGGTACTGTTATGAGAAATTAGAACGGGACGATTTAGCCGTTCATTATTACTTTAAAACAGTTCATGAAGATCCGCTTTTAGACAAAGGCTGGATAGCCATTACCAAATTCTATAATAAAAAAAACAATTTCCAAAAAGCACTTTATTACATCAATAAAGCTATAAATATTGATTCTGAAAATGTAAAATACTGGAAACTATACTCCCAAATAAATGTAAGGCTAAGCCTTTTTGAAGAAGCAGAACGTGGGTTTAAAAAGACATTAGAACTTGGTAATTATGAGCTAAACACCTGGATTACACGTGGCGACCTATTAATAAAACTCGGAGAACCACAGGCGGCCATATTTAATTTTGAACAAGCTGCCGAGTTTCATCCTGAAAACGCCGAAATAGAATACCGCCTTGCTGGTCTATATTTTTCATTGAATGAAATAGACAAAGGTACCTTCCATCTTAAAAATGGCCTCAATTTTAATGAAGACTATACATTTATAATTGACGAATTATTCCCTGAGGTTATAAGTAAAGCACAAGTTAAAAGTCTACTAAAAACAAAACTATAGTAAGCAATCTGCTAAAATTGTATATTTTTGGTACAAAACAAAAAACTGCAAATGCAAAGACGTCTTATCGATTATTTAGTTATAAGCCTAAAAGGAGTTGCCATGGGAGCTGCAGACGCAGTTCCAGGAGTTTCTGGCGGCACAATTGCTTTTATTTCTGGAATATACGAAGAGCTTATTGCGACTATTAGCAATATTAATCTCCATTTATTCAAGACGCTCTTTAAAGAAGGGATTTCATCCTTTTGGAAACAATTAAACGGTAATTTCATCTTATCCCTTTTATTGGGCATCGTTGTTAGTTTTGTGTCTTTTATGCGTCTTGCCAAATACTTATTGGAGTACCATCCCGTTTTGATATGGTCGTTCTTTTTCGGCCTCATCATTGCCAGTATCTATTTTGTGGGCAAGCAAATAACCAAATGGCACCTACCTACCATTTTGGCTGCCCTACTGGGTGCTGCCATTGCTTATTACATTTCAACATTACCAGCATTAGGCAACAATGAGAACACTTATTTTCTGTTTTTTGCCGGAGCAATAGCCATTTGCGCCATGATATTACCTGGTATTTCCGGCTCGTTCATACTCGTCATCCTTGGTGCCTACAAAACGCTAAGTGATGCCTTGCATGACTTCGATTTTAAAAAAATAATCATATTCGCAGGTGGGGCATTGGTTGGTCTTCTTAGTTTTAGCCATCTTTTAAAATGGCTTTTTAAACATTATCACAATATTACATTGGCCGTGCTTACTGGTTTTATTTTTGGATCTTTAAATAAAGTATGGCCATGGAAAGAAACCTTAACTTGGCACACCAATTCTAAAGGGTTAAAAACACCACTTCTAGAAGAAAGTGTATCCCCTTTTTCCTTTAATGGAGATAATCAACTCATTTTGGCCATAATCTTAATGTTTCTAGGTTTTTTTACTATTTTTATACTGGAAAGAATAGGCTCGAAAAAACAGTAATGGAAAGCACAAGAACCCTTAGCGATAAAATTTTTCTCATACTTAAAGGCTTGGGGATGGGTGCTGCTAACAAAGTGCCTGGCGTTTCTGGCGGTGTAGTAGCTTTTGTTGCTGGGTTTTACGAAGAATTTATATATTCGCTTAGGAAAGTAAATGCAAAAGCTTTTAAATTACTTATTTCTGGCCGTTTTAAAAGCTTTTATAATTATATAAATGGTCGGTTTTTAAGCCTATTGTTCTTCGGCATGATTGTTAGCTACTTTAGCGTTTCAAAGATTTTAGACTATTTAATAAAACATTATGAACTTTATGTTTGGAGCGTTTTTTTCGGAATGATTATCGGTTCCATTTACTACATTCATAAAGGCTTTAAGGAATGGAACTATAAAACGCTATTATCCTTAATTATTGGGATTGTTTTAGGAGTAAGCATCAGTTTTTTAAATCCCGCCAAGGAAAACGACAACCTCTGGTTCGTATTCTTTTGTGGTATTATTAGTGTCTCTGGCATGACCCTTCCTGGGTTTTCAGGCTCTTTTGTCTTAATGCTTTTAGGAAATTATGTATTGCTATTAGTCGATTCTGTTAATGCACTTTCAACAACAGTCTATGAGATTTTTAGCGGGAACTTCGCATTTATCAATAACCCACAACGCTTAAGGATGCTACAGGTGCTGGTTGTATTCACCTTGGGCTCTGTAACAGGTCTGGTTACATTTTCACATTTGCTCAGTTATATTTTAAAACATTATAAAAGCATCACCCTATCTGCTATTATTGGTTTTATTGTAGGATCTCTGGGCGTCGTTTGGCCATGGAAAGAAACCATTTATAAAATTGGAAAAAAAGGACATTATTTATTAGATTCTACTGGAGAAAAAATAGTCGCGAATTACTCGCGTTTTATTCCAGAATTAAATACAGAAACTTATTACGCCATTGCATTTATCATTTTAGGCATTGCTTTGGTGTTGGGTTTAGAATTTTATGGACAAAAAACAAGAAAAACACATGCATAAGTTAGGCCTTTTAGGCAAAAACATATCCTATTCATTTTCAAGATCTTATTTCAAAAAAAAATTTGAAAAGGAGAATATAAAACACATTACATACGGGAACTTTGATGTTGAAGACATTTCTCTTTTTCCTGATATCATAATGAACACACCCGGTTTAAAAGGTATGAATGTTACCATTCCTTACAAAGAAGCCGTTATACCATATTTAGACAAAGTCAATAAAAAAGCAAAAAAAATAGGAGCGGTAAATACCATAAGAGTTACGAAAAAAGCAAAATTGATAGGTTACAATACCGATTGTTATGGTTTTAAAAAATCTATAAAACCCCATTTAAAACCCCGCCATAGAAAAGCGCTTATCTTAGGCACTGGAGGTGCAAGTAAAGCTATTGCCTATACCCTAAAAAAATTAAAAATAAAATACAGATATGTATCCAGAAGCTCTGTAAAAGGCGTAAACCTAACCTACGATATGCTTACTGAAGAAATTATTAAAGATTATCAAGTTATTATAAACTGCTCTCCAGTGGGCACTTTTCCTAATGTGGAAGCGTGTCCAGACATTCCCTACTCTGGGATTACTGAGCATCATATATTATTCGACCTGATTTACAATCCAGAAGAAACAAAATTTTTAAGATTGGGAAAACAACAAAATGCTACCATTATCAATGGTTTAAAAATGTTGGAATTTCAGGCAGAAAAATCTTGGGCCATCTGGAAATTGCGTTAATTCGTATTTCGCTTATTAAATAAGCATCACTTTTTTGTAATTACTTTAGTTGTTAGTATCTTTAATGACTCAAGTAATTTAATGAACCTAAACATTTTAAAAAATGTCAGAGCTAGATAACCTGCAAAAAGCAGATGGAAAAGAAGAAATCAAAAAAAGCAATAGCGACCAAGATATTGCCGCCAATCCAGAGTCTATAGACCTAAAGGAGGACGCCCCCACTACAGACACGCTTATAGCAGACCATAGCGATAAGCCGATTTCTAAAATTACAGCCTCAGAAGAAAAAACCACTGAAGCGGAACATCCTACTGAAAACGAAACAGAAGCTCCAAAAGGGGATGCCTCTATTGCCGAAGGTCAGGAAAACCAGCCTCAAAAAAACGAGGATGATGATTTAATTAATGAAATTGATGAATCCAATGCAGAAGACGCGGAAGATGAAGGCAATAAAGACAGGCATAAAATAGAGGTTAAAGAATACGATAAGATGTCTTTAGAAGCGCTTGCTAACGAGTTGGAAAAACTTGTTAAAAGTGAAAAAATACAAGCCATTAAAAAACATGTCGATACGATTAATGCTGAATTTAAAACAAAATTCAATGCGCTAATTGAAGAAAAAAAGGAAGATTTCCTTAATGATGGCGGTAATGAAATTGATTTTTTCTATTCTAGTCCTGTTCAAAGCAGATTTAAAACAGCTTATAAAGAATATCGAAATAAAATACACGACCATTACAAAAATTTAGAAAATAACTTTAAGCAAAATTTAGCCGACAAACTAGAAATTATTGAAGAATTAAAGGGGCTAATTAACGTTGAAGAAAACATAAACACTACTTACAAGCACTTTAAGGAACTACAAGAACGCTGGCGTAAAACTGGCCCTATTCCAAGAGACAAGTATAATAATGCGTGGAACAGCTATCACCATCATGTAGAAATTTTTTATGATTTCTTACATTTAAACCGCGACTTGCGAGATCTGGATTTCAAGCATAATCTAGAGAAAAAACTATTAATTATCGAACGTGCCGAAGAATTGGCAAAAGACGATGATATTATGCGCGCGTTTAGGGAGCTACAAGAACTCCACAAAATGTGGAAAGAAGAACTGGGCCCCGTAGGAAAGGAACATCGCGAAACCATTTGGGCTCGTTTTAAAAACGCCACAAAAATAATCAATGATAAACGTCAAGTTTACTACCAGCACATTGATAAAATTCATGAAAACAATTTAGAAAAAAAGCTTCAAATTATAGCTGCTATCGAAGCTATCAATAATGAAAAAATAGTGTCTCATAGCCTTTGGCAGAAAAAAATAAAGGAAATAGAAGCACTACGTGAAGCCTTCTTTAATGCTGGAAAAGTGCCGATTAAAGTAAATGAAGAAACCTGGTCTAAATTTAAAACAGCAGTTAGGATTTTTAACAAACATAAAAATGCATTCTATAAAAATCTTAAAAAAGAACAATATGATAACCTTCAGAAAAAATTAGAACTTATTAAAATTGCTGAAGACAATAAAGATAATGAAGACAAGGAGGCCACAACAGCCTTGATGAAAAAAATCCAAAACGATTGGAAAAAAATAGGCCATGTACCACGTAAAGACAGCGATAAAATTTGGAAACAATTTAAAGCTGCTTGTAACCATTATTTTGATAATATGCACGCCTCAAAAAATGCTGCCAATAAGGTTGTTTTAGATGCGTTTAATAAAAAATATGAGCTTTTAGATTCTTTAAAAACTTTAAAAATTTCTGACGATAAAGATAAAAATCTGGCTACAATAACAGATATTATCGCGCAATGGAACAGTTTTGGAAGAGTACCAAATGACAAGCGCTACATAGAAGGCAAGTTTAACAAAATACTGGATGAGCTTTTCTCAAGCACCAAAGTTGATAAAAATGAAATCGAACTCATTAAGTTTGAAAACAAATTAGAAGATCTTAATAGCGAAGACAACACACGTAACTTAGATAACGAGCGCAGCTTTATCCGTAAAAAAATAGATGAGCTTAAGGGCCAAATCAATCAGTTGGAAAATAATTTACAATTTTTCACCAATGTAAAAGAGGATAACCCACTTGTTAAAGAAGTGCACAACAACATTAAAGAGCATAAAAACAATTTAGACCTCTGGAAAACTAAACTTAGTAAAATAAAAGAACTTTACTAACAGAAAAACAAATACCTCACAGATTCTTCTGTGGGGTATTATTATAGCACTATGACTTTTAAAGTAACCCAAATGTTTAGGGTTATTTTTTTTAACACATATAATCCCCTATGCCCTACCAATTAATTTGTAGCGATATTGATGGCACGCTTTTAAATAAAGACCGCGTATTGTCTCAAAGCACTATTAATGAAGTACAACGTATTTCCCCTATCCCCTTTATATTGATATCCTCGCGAATGCCTAAAGCGATGCGGCATTTACAGGAAAACTTTGGTAACACGTCAACCCCTTTAATTGCATACAATGGTGGATTAATTCTTAAAGGGCATACCGTTTTAGACTCTACCTTTATTGATAACGCTATTTTAAGCATCATTATTACCAAATGCATACAAACAAGCATCCATTTAAGTCTTTATCATGCAGACGAATGGTATGTACCAGCTATGGACTATTGGGCTAAAAGAGAGCTTAACAACACCAAGGTGTCCCCCACTGTAAAATCAAACGCATCTGTTTTAAATACGTGGATCAAAGAAAAGAAAGGCGCTCATAAAGTTATGTGTATGGGAGACGAGCACGAGATAGATATGCTCTATAAAAGCTTAGAACAAGAATGCAGTGATCACATTATGCTTTACCGTTCTAAACCAACCTATATAGAGATTTCACATAAGTCCATATCTAAAAAAACGGCTATTGAGGTCTTGCTTAAAACTTGTTATCCCCATATTGCCTTAGAGCAAGTAATAGCATTTGGCGATAATTACAATGATGTGGACATGCTCAAGTCTGTTGGCTTAGGCATTGCTGTAGCCAATGCAAATGAAGCCGTTATGCAAGTCGCAAAAAAAGTTACAGATACCAATAAAAATGATGGTGTGGCTAAAGCCATTCAAGAGCTGTTTAAATAAAACCTATATTATTTTTGCTTAATTACACCTTTTCAACTATTTTAGAGCTAAATCATATCAATATAGCGTTTTATGAAACTTCATTTATTAGATAGAAGCAGCCTTAATGACAGTTCGTTCACTACTAAAATAAATGAATATCCTTATTTCTTAAAAATTTGGCACTATCATCCGGAACTAGAATTAGTAGTAATCCTAAAAAGCGAAGGCACTTGTTTTGTTGGCGATAGCATTGAAAAATTCGACGTGGGAGACATCGTTTTAATAGGCAAAGATTTACCGCATATGTGGTTAAATGATGAAGATTATTTTAAACAAGGCTCCAAACAATCTGTTAAAGCCATCGCCATTCATTTTAAACAAGATTATTTAGGAGCTGCTTTTTTTGAAACCCCTGAAATGATGCATATTTTAGAGTTATTTAATAGAGCACGTTTCGGACTTAAATTTCTTAATCTTGATAAAAATCTCCTTCTAGACATTCAAAACATGCTTGATTTAAAAGGATTTGATAAAACCATGTCTTTTTTAAATATCCTTAATAAATTAGCAAAACATAAACACACAAAACAGCTGTCTAGCCAAGGTTTTATAAATGCTTTTAAAACTTCAAAAGGAGACACACAAGATAAAGTACAGGCCTTTATCTTTAAAAATTTTAATACATCGATTACGCTTGAAGAGGTTGCCCAAATAGCACATATGAACACCTCGGCTTTTAGCCGTTATTTTAAAAGAGTAAACCGTAAGACCTTTTCTCGTTATTTATCTGAAATACGCATAGGATATGCCTGTAAGCTCTTAATGGAAAACAAGTCTAATATTGCTGCTATTTGTTATGAATCTGGATTTAACAACATTTCTAATTTTAACCGACAATTTAAACTTATCATGAATTGTTCTCCTTCCGCATATATAAAGGAATACCAAAATAAAACCTCCGCACTATAATCTTTAAAAAAAACTGCTTTTTTTCATAATTTAACTCTGTTTTTAGGTTAAAAAATTGCTGTATAAAACAATATTAGCTAAACTACAGCAAAAAAAGTATCATTTTTTATCAAATTTTAGGAAGATTCTATTTTATATTACTTGTATCATTGTAATAGAAAGAAACTATTATATTTTAAAATTAATATTTAATCTGAACTCCATGAAAGTAGGCTTGTTCATCCCCTGTTATATCAATCAACTGTACCCACAAGTAGGTATTGCCACTATTGAGCTTTTAGAAAAACTTAAAGTGGAAGTTGCGTATCCTTCTGGTCAAACCTGTTGTGGCCAACCGATGGCAAATTCTGGTTATGAGTACGAGTCTGTGGGGGCTTGCAATCATTTTGTGGAGAATTTTAAAGACTTTGATTACATTGTTACCCCTTCTGGAAGCTGTGCTTATCATGTAAAAAAACATTATGATATCATCCCACAAACCCCAGAGGTTATCCAAGTACGCCAAAACGTTTACGAACTCTGCGATTTCATTTTAAATGTTTTAAAAATAAAAAATGTAGGCGCATCTTTTCCATACAAAGTAGGGGCTCATAAAAGCTGCCATGGCTTAAGAGGCTTACGTTTAGGCTCTTGCTCGGAACTGGTTACAGCGCCCTATTCCTATTTGGAATCTTTATTAGAAGAAGTGTCGGGCATCCAGCTAATGCCACTAAACAGAGAAGATGAGTGCTGTGGCTTTGGCGGTACTTTTGCTGTTTCAGAAGAAGCAGTATCTGTAAAAATGGGGAAAGATAAAGTTCAAGATCATTTAGATAGTGGTGTAGAAGTTATCACCGCTACCGACACCTCCTGCTTAATGCATTTAGAAGGACTGATTACTCGAAACAACCAACCTTTAAAGGTTTTGCATATTGCAGAAATTTTAAATAGCACACTTTAATATTAAACCTTTTCATCCAAAATATTTATGGGCCATCCAGAATTAGCTAAGATCTTTAATAAAGATGAGAAAAAAGTCAATTGGCACGACAAATCCCTATGGTTTGTACGGCACAAGAGAGACTTATCTGTACACCAGGTAAAAGGTTGGGAAACCTTAAGAGACCTAGGCCACGGTATTAAAGCACACATGCTATCGAATATCGATTCTTATTTACTTCAATTTGAAAAAAACGCCTTAAACAATGGCGTTCAAGTTCACTGGGCTGCTAATGGAGAGGAACATAACCAAATAGTCCATACTATCCTTAAAGAAGCACACGCTAAAAAGGTTGTAAAAAGCAAATCCATGCTAACCGAAGAGTGTCACCTAAATCCATTTTTAGAAAAAAACGGAATAGAAGTAATCGATACGGACTTAGGGGAGCGTATTGTACAGTTGGCAAAAGAACCACCAAGCCATATTGTTTTGCCCGCCATCCATAAAAACAGACATGAAGTAGACGAACTCTTCCAAGACCATTTAGGCACAGAACCCTGTGATGGAGACCCACAATACTTAACAGGAGAAGCTAGAAAACATTTACGTGAAAAATTTATAACAGCCGACGCAGCCATTACAGGAGTAAACTTTGCTATTGCAGACACAGGAGGCTTTGTGGTGTGCACCAATGAAGGAAATGCAGATATGGGCGCACATTTAGCGCCTGTACATATTGCCTGTATGGGTGTTGAAAAAATAATTCCAAAACAAGAACATTTGGGTGTTTTTTTAAGATTATTAGCCAGAAGTGCCACAGGACAGCCTATTACCACATATTCGTCGCATTTTAAAAAACCAAGAACTGGTGCGGCCATGCACATTATTATTGTAGACAATGGCCGTTCTGAGCAATTAAGCAGACCAGATTTTAGAGCCTCGTTACATTGTATACGATGTGGAGCGTGCATGAATACCTGCCCTATTTATAGGCGCAGTGGCGGACATAGTTACGACGCTACCATTCCGGGGCCTATAGGCTCTATTCTATCTCCTGGAAAGGATTTGAAAAAATACAGCACTCTACCTTTCGCCTCTACCTTATGTGGTTCTTGTTCTGATGTTTGTCCTGTAAAAATCGATATTCATGACCAATTGTATAAATGGCGACAGATTATTACGAAAGAAACACCTCAACCTTTTATTAAAAAGAAATCGATGGAGGTTATGGGTAGCGTATTTGCTAAACCATCGCAATTTGAAAAAATTGGAAAACTAGCACGATGGTCGTTACGCAACTTACCCCAATCCATAATCAACTCTAAACCTAACGCTTGGGGAAAGGCAAGGGATTTACCAGAAGGCCCTAAACAGAGTTTTGACGATTGGCATAAAGAACGAGAGAAAAACAACAAAAAAAACGAGCATTAAAATTTATAGACATGGGAAGCAGAGAACACATTTTAGCCAAACTAACGGCCAATAAACCCGAAGCTATAGCCTTACCGCAAATCGATATTAGTGCATTTGATAACTATTTAAATATAGTTGAAGAGTTTACCAAAAAAGTAGAAGTTGTTGGAGGCCAAATTATTGAAATAAACGACGATAAAGACGTTTTAAATTACATAACCAAAACATTTCCTGACACCAAAACCAACTTTTCAACATTAAAACATGATACCCTATTTAATACCATTGATATGGAAAAATTAAATAAGCCTCATGAATTAGAAGATCTTGATGTTTTAATTTTGGAAAGCAATCTGGGCATTGCAGAAAATGGAGCAATATGGTTAACAGATAGTCAGCTCCCAAATAGAGTACTTCCCTTTATAACAAAACATCTGGTAATTGTTATGTCTAAAAAAGATATTGTATCCAATATGCATAACGCTTATAGTAAAGTGAAGGATTTTGGATTTGGCGTTTTTATTTCCGGACCTTCGAAAACCGCCGATATAGAACAATCTTTGGTTATTGGTGCACATGGAGCCTTAAGTATGTCTGTTTTTCTAAAATCTTAAAACATGATCTTAAATCAAGTAGCATAGTATTTTTTTAAAACTTAAAAGCAAAAAAGGCTGCAAACATCTTTTCTTAAAATCCCAAACAATTAAATTATCTTTGCAGTATTAAAAACAAGCTATGCGCATCGATATCATTACGGTTCTACCCGAATTAATTAAAAGTCCTTTTGAAGCTTCTATTTTAAAACGCGCTATTGATGCCGGTTTGGTATCCGTACATTTTCATAATTTACGTGATTATACTACAGATAACTATAAGTCTATAGACGATACCCAATTTGGTGGTGGCGCGGGTATGGTTATGATGGTGGAGCCTATAGACAAATGTATTTCTGCTTTAAAGGAGCAACGCCCTTATGATGAGGTGATTTACATGACCCCTGATGGCGAAACCCTGAAACAAGGACTGGCCAATCAGCTTTCATTAAAAGAAAACATTATTATTCTGTGTGGACATTATAAAGGGGTCGATCAACGCGTGCGCGATCATTTTATTACTCGTGAAATTTCTATAGGAGACTATGTACTCTCTGGAGGGGAATTAGGAGCTGCCGTACTTTGCGATGCTATTATACGATTAATACCTGGGGTTTTAGGTAATGAAACCTCTGCTCTTACCGATTCTTTTCAAGATAATTTATTGGCACCTCCTATTTACACCAAGCCAAGAGAATATAAAGGGTGGAAAGTCCCAGAATTACTATTCAGCGGAAATTTTCCTAAAATTGAAAAGTGGCGGGAAGAGCAGGCATATCAGCATACAAAAAACCGACGACCAGATTTATTGGACGAATAAAAAAAATCACCACATCATTAAACACAACAATGCAATGGATTTAACCCTCTATGAATAAACACATTAGCTCTTATGTTTAAATTTTATATTTTTTAACTACAAAACCATCGCTATTTACTAATTAATAGTTATTTTTGCACCCAAATTCGGGTTAACCTCTGGCGAGAATCGTGAATGTTGTTCTGAATCAATCAATATTAAATATAAAGATATGGAATCTTTAATAAAATTTGTACAAGACGAATTTGTAACAAAAAAAGACTTCCCAGCTTTTGGTGCTGGAGACACAATTACAGTTTACTACGAAATTAGAGAGGGTGAAAAAGTTCGTACTCAGTTTTTTAGAGGTGTAGTAATTCAAAGAAGAGGATCAGGAACTACTGAAACTTTTACAATTAGAAAAATTTCAGGTACTATTGGTGTGGAACGTATTTTCCCTGTAAACCTACCTGCATTACAAAAAATAGAAGTTAATAAGCGTGGTAAAGTACGTAGAGCTCGTATTTTCTACTTTAGAGGACTTACTGGTAAAAAAGCTAGAATTAAAGAAAGAAGACATTAATTATAGTTTTATAACCATGTTTAAATTTAAAGCTCTGAATCTTCAGGGCTTTTTTATTAACAATTGTTAATAACCACGGTTGATAACAGGTTGATATCTAACACTCTATAAAGTCGTTTAGTTTGATGTAATATTGTACCTTAGCTATAAGGAATAAAACAACAACCTTTTGGTTGGTTTCTATTAACATGAATTTATGTTGTATTTCATAATAAGAAGTAACGTTCTTTAACTAATTGTTTTTTGAGGTTTAAAAGTTGCCGCTATTTAGCGTGCCAATCTAAAACCATGACGTTGTAAAAAGTGCCTTATAATTCTTTTAGATGGCAACTCGTACAACCGAAAGTTTTTAAAATGCGTGCAGGAACGAAAGTAAATGCCATATTAAAAACAGTGCCTGGGCCAACATATCTTAAAACGGTAAACACCTAGAGCATCAAAGAAAAACAATTAACAGGGTCTTTTTGGTAATAGGTCAATACATTTTGAAAATTACAACAAAATGATCCTCTTGAAATATCTGAACTTGAACCTAGACACTTAAGCAATGGCTTAAGCGAAAATAACTCCAAGTTAAACAGGTCACGGGAAGCTATTTCAAAGAAAGCCATATCAAAACAGATTCAATTCTGTAGTGATATGGCTTTTGTTTTTTGTTTTTTCTATACCATCGGTATATTCGGTATATTTAGACATCCACGCTTTCTTGTTATTTTATTAAAAATCCTATCTAAATAAAAATTCTATTTATTATCTTCATTTTCTATTTTTTAAACTCATTTAATGGCTATTAATAAAGAACTAGAATTGGCTTGGGAGTTTGTGAACCACACAAACCGGTCTATCTTCTTAACGGGTAAGGCAGGTACTGGTAAAACGACATTTCTACATCGATTAAAAAAGAATTCGTTAAAAGGTACCGTGGTGGTCGCCCCTACAGGAGTTGCAGCCATTAACGCTAAGGGCGTTACCATTCATTCTTTTTTCCAAATGCCCTTTGGCCCTATTTTACCAGAAACAGATTTAAACGCCTCCAAAGGGTTTAACAGGAAGTTTAGTAAGACCAAAATCAATATTATAAAATCAATGGATTTATTGGTTATTGATGAAATTAGTATGGTACGTGCCGATTTATTGGACGGTATCGATAGAACTTTACGCCGCTTTAGAAATAGAGATAAGGTTTTTGGTGGAGTTCAAGTGCTAATGATTGGAGACTTACAGCAATTATCACCGGTTATAAAAGAGCAAGAATGGGATATTTTAAAACATATTTATAAAAACGGTTTCTTTTTTAGCAGTATGGCTTTTCAAGAATGCGATGCAATAACCATTGAGTTGAAACATATTTACAGACAGGAAAACCCTAAATTTATAGAAATACTTAATGAAATTAGAAATAACACACTTTCTGATGCGGGCGCCAATGAATTAAATAAACGTTTTATTCCTGATTTTGAACCCGAACCAGATGCTGGTTATATTTCATTAACCACTCATAACCATAAAGCAGAAGCGACTAATATTGAGGAATTGAACAAACTAAAAGGCAAAAGCCATAGTTATACGGCTAAAGTAAGTGGTAAATTTCCAGAGTTTTCTTATCCGAATAAAGAAAAGTTAGAATTGAAAGTGGGCGCTCAAGTCATGTTCATTAAAAATGATAGCGATGCTGAAAAACGCTATTTTAATGGAAAAATTGGAAAAGTGATCCATTTAGATAAAGATGAAGTGGTAGTGCATTGCCCTGATGATGATTTTAACATCAACACCAAGCCCGAAGTATGGGAAAACATCAATTACACCGTGGATTCTGAAACAAAAGCCATTTCTGAAGAAAAAATAGGCTCTTTTACACAAATGCCATTACGTTTGGCATGGTCTATTACCATTCATAAAAGTCAGGGATTAACTTTCGAAAGAGCTATTATAGATGCCCAAGGGGCCTTTGCGCACGGGCAAACGTATGTGGCACTTAGCCGTTGTAAATCACTGGAAGGCTTAGTGTTAAAGAGCAAAATACATTCTACCCAAATTATTAGCGATATCCATGTAGAGTCCTTTAATAAAAACGCAGAACTGCATGTGCCTAACCAAACTGTTTTAGAGCATTCACAAAAAAGTTTTCAATTAGATTTAATACATGAAGTATTCGATTTTTATGCGTTTTTGTACCCTGTAAATCGCCTTTTAGATATCTTTTATAAAAACAGAAATAGTATTGAAGGCTCTATTGAAACCCCATTAACAAGTGTTAAAACGGCCATTACCAACCTTTTAAAAGTAAGCCATAGCTTTAATGCCCAGTTAAGGCAACTTTCAAAAGAAGAAGGCCTACCCGAAACGAGTAGTATTATTCAAGAGCGCTTTAAAAAGGCCCTTATCTATTTTAAAAAAGAAACAGAAACCCATATTGTATCCGCAATAAAAAGCTTTGGTTTTACTACAGATAATAAGACTATAGATACCGACTTGTCCAAAAACTTAGATATAATAGAAGAGCTATTAGCGTCTAAATTATTATATTTTAATGGCCTTCAGGATGGATTCTTTACACAAAAACTTTTAGAACTACGTGTAAAAGCTGTATTTCTAACAAAAGAAAAACCAAAAAAACAAAGAAAAACGGTTGTTGATGGCACAGCCAATGTAGAACTCTTTGAACTTTTAAGGGTGCTTAGAAATGAGATTGCCCAAGAAAACGGTTTGGTACATTTCCAGGTGTTTACTCAAAAAGCATTGTACGATATGTGCGAAACATTACCAACTAACACAAAAGAATTACTTGAAGTAAATGGAATGGGCAAAACACGAGTTGAAAAATATGGTGCCGCTATTTTAAAAATTATAAACGATTACTGTGAAGAAAACGATATCGAGGTTTCTAAAGATGAAGATCGTTTTGACACTGGTAAAACCAATACTAAATCGGATACCAAGCTAATATCGCTAGAGCGCTTTAAAGCAGGAAAAACAGTTGAAGAAATTGCCAAAGAAAGAGCATTGGTTCCAAGTACCGTTTTTGGGCATTTAACTCATTTTATAAATTCGGGCGAAGTAAAAGTCAGTGATTTGATGCCTGCCGAGCATTATAAAGCCTTAAAAACCATTATTCCCCAGAAAAAATTTGAAGGCCTAACAGATTTGAAACAGCAGTTGGAAGACAAATATTCTTATGAAGAATTACGGTTGGTTATAAGTGAGTTAAACCATTAAACACACTTTCTTATAGATGGGCGCACCCTATGGAGGCTACCATCATATCGGATACCTGTACTTTCTTAAGCCTATTATAATATTGTTTTTTCATAATGTCTTACTTGCCATATTCATGTTTAAAAAATAAATAGAGCAACGTCTCGCTTAAGTTATCAATAGCTATACAGATTAAAAACCGCTTTTATAGTCTGCTTTATGTATGCTTAATGATTGTTTCTTTATACCTGTACAGATCATATGCATGTTGTCTCGTTTTCCTTTATTAGAAACAAACTCCATTTCCATTAACAAGGCATTTTTATCAAAAGGAACCTCTGTTGCTTTCATACTATTTTTAACCGTATTCAAACTGGCAAACATGCCTAAAAAACTTACTGGAGCTTCGGTAGTCATATAGATTTTTGATATGCCCTCATCTTGTTCCACTTGATAGCCCTTACAATCATAGCCTAATATTGTTTTATTTGGCAAGGGAATGAAATGCTGATGTTTTTGCGATCTATCTTCTTTATCATCTGTCTTATCCATCATTTTCTGTAACTCATCATCTAAAGGAATCCGCATTTTCATGGCCATTTTTTGTCCATTATTATCTATAAAAGTCACCATGGCTTGATTTTCTATATCATATACCATAATATTGTTGGTGTCATCATTGGGTACAGTACTACCAAAATAACTGGCACTAGGAGCAATATAATATTGTAAATTCATGTGATCTTTATGTGTGGTCATTTCCATATCCATAACATACTCAAATGTATACGAATCGGGAAGATTTTCCAACCCACCAAATAAAGATACTGCTGGCTTATTTATAGATCCCTCAGTACTGGAGCCGCTCTTTTCATTTTGACTCTCTTTTGTAATATCGTCAATTGTTTTCTCGGTTTTTTTAGAAACCCCTTCATCTGTTTTACGCAAAATAGTACGTTCTGCGGCTTCTTCTGCTTTTTCTTTTAGTTTTTTAAAAAATTGAGCTTCGGAATGTGTTCCTATAAACAGAACACAAATAATGAATAATACGTATTTTACTTTCATATTTTAAAATTTAATGTTTACAAAAAAAAAGCTAAAACGTTATTTACGAGCTGCTTTATTGTTAAAAAACAAATTCACGATACACCTTCCCCACTTTCTTTATCAGTGGTTAATAATATCCATTATGTTTTTTGGGGGGCAGGTTTTAAGCGTGTTCTAATATCTTTAATTTCTTTATTTTTAAGTAGGTGTTTTCGAAATTAATGATTTACCCCATTACTGAGGTCATAAAACAGTGTGTCTTTTTCATATTCATTTTTAAATATGACATTTAATATATTCATTTTTAAATATACTAAAAAAAAATGAAACATTTAAGCTTATTAAATTGGAACTGTTATAAGGTGTTTTAGCCAGGCTTTATATGGTATAAAAGAAAAGTAAGTCATTAACATTAAAAAGATTGCGTACACGTTTTCGTCCCTATTTAAAGATGAAATGGTTTGAATTTCATTTAAAGGTTTAGGTTTCTTTATAAACTAATTGTATTTTTAGCTGAATTTTAGAAGAAGCAAAAGAGTCTATTTGATTTAGTAATTATTCTACAAACAATGGCTTCTTTTCGCGCTTCTTTTTACTTAATAAACCTCGTGTGCGACAACAAAATTAGAGTTTATAACAAGAAAATTAATATTCATGAAAGACGAAAAGAAAAAACTAACCTCGGTATCCGGTAGGCCGATTTCAGAAAATCAAAATGTAAAAACAGCAGGAAAAAGAGGCCCAATGCTTTTAGAGGATTTCTGGTTTCTAGAAAAACTTGCTCATTTTGATAGGGAAGTTATCCCTGAGAGAAGAATGCACGCAAAAGGATCAGGAGCTTTTGGTACATTTACTGTAACACACGATATTACAACATATACTAAAGCCAAAATATTCTCTGAAATTGGTAAGAAAACAGCATTATTTGCTCGTTTTTCAACAGTTGCTGGAGAAAGAGGTGCAGCAGATGCCGAAAGAGATATTAGAGGGTTTGCATTAAAATTTTATACCGAAGAAGGGAATTGGGATTTGGTAGGTAACAACACCCCAGTTTTCTTCTTAAAAGACCCTTACAAGTTTCCAGACCTTAACAAGGCGGTAAAGAGAGATCCGAAAACAAATTTAAGAAGTGCAAATAATAATTGGGATTTTTGGACACTCCTACCTGAAGCTTTACATCAGGTTACCATAACCATGAGCGATAGAGGTATCCCAAAATCGTATAGACACATGAATGGTTTTGGAAGTCATACCTTTAGTTTTTTAAATGCTGATAACGAACGTTTTTGGGTAAAGTTTCATTTTAAAACTGCTCAAGGTATTCAGAATTTAACCGATGCTGAAGCAGAAACTATCGTAGGAAAGGACAGAGAAAGTAATCAACGTGATTTATTCGATGCTATTGAAAGTGGCAATTTCCCAAAATGGTATTTAAAAGTACAAATCATGCCAGAAACAGATGCAAAATCATATCGTTTCAACCCGTTTGATTTAACAAAAGTATGGCCACATGCCGATTATCCATTGATAGATGTTGGTGTTATGGAACTCAATAAAAATCCAGAAAATTACTTTGCAGATGTAGAGCAAGCAGCATTTAATCCTGCAAACGTAGTGCCTGGAATTGGATTTTCACCAGATAGAATGCTACAAGGTCGTTTATTTTCTTACGGAGATGCGCAGCGCTATAGATTAGGAGTCAACCACTATCAAATTCCGGTAAACAAACCAAAATGTCCATTTCATAATCCACATAGAGATGGCGCGATGCGAGTAGACGGCAATGAAGGAGCAACCATCCATTACGAACCAAATAGTTATGGCCAATGGTCGGAAAGCAAAGAATATGCCGAACCTGCAATGGGCTTAGAGGGTGAGGCGTTTCACTACGATCATAGAGAAGATGACGACTACTACACACAACCTGGAAATTTATTTAGAATAATGTCTCCAGAACAACAACAAGTCCTATTTGATAATACAGCACGGCAAGTGGGCGGTGCAGAAACCTTTATTCAAGAAAGGCATATCGTAAATTGTTATAAAGCAGATCCTAAATACGGACAGGGCGTTGCAAAAGCACTAGGAATCGACCTTACGAATTTAGATTTATCCTAACGATAAGCGATAGGTAAAACGCCTAGGATACAAAAAAAATCAGAGCTATTTTAAGCACTCCTTCAATTAACCTAAAACATAATAGATTTGTTGAAGGGGTGCTATTAAACATCTTAAAATAACATGAAAGACATGTGGGACAACAGATACAGGACCGATGACTATGCTTATGGTATAGCTCCAAATGTTTTTTTTAAGAATGTTTTAGATCACTACCAGTTAAAGGGCAATATCTTGCTACCTGCCGAAGGTGAAGGAAGAAATGCTGTTTATGCAGCAAAAAAAGGGCTGGAGGTAACAGCTTTTGATATCAGCTTAGAAGGCCAAAAGAAAGCCTTTAAGCTATGTATTCAAGAACATGTCAAAATCAAATACCATGTTGGCGATTTTTTTAATTTGGATGCTATTAATCATACATATGATGCTACAGCCCTGATTTTCGCACACTTCCCTCCACATCTCTTATCAAAATATCATAAAAAGATAGTGGAGTTAATGCGTCCTCATGGCATGATAATACTTGAAGGATTTAGTAAAAAACATTTAAAACTTCAAAAAGAAAACCCCAATGTTGGAGGGCCAAATAACATAGACATGCTGTTTTCAAAAGACTCCATTCGTAAAGATTTCCTAAATTTCGACATCATTCAACTCGAAGAAAAAGAAGTGGAATTGATAGAAGGGACGTTTCATAATGGCCTAGCCAGTGTTATACGATTCATTGGCATAAAAAAAGAATAGTGCCCTAAGCAGTAAAAAACTGTTAAAAACACTTCTCGTGCCCTAACCCAACTAAACACCAACAAACCAACACCATACACGCTTTAACCTCACTTTGGTTTTAATGAAAAACAATGAAGTGTTAAAGCGCTTCTTTATTTCTAACCAATCGTTTAGCTTTGTGCTGTTACTTAGAATTAATGGCAAGAAAAAAAGAATATATAGAAGATGATGTTATTGAAAAAGCGATGAACCTTTTTTGGGTAAATGGCTATGAAAGAACATCGATGCAAATGTTGGAAAAAGAAATGGGCATCAATAAATTTTCTATTTATTCTAGTTTTGGAAGTAAGCATGGTCTATTTATTCAAAGTATAAAAGCTTATAAAATAAAAGTAAACGCCATGTTCGAAAAATTTAAAAATGCCAGAAACGGTGTCGAAGACATCAAGGCGTTTTTTTATGATTCTATCGACATTGGTAGAGACGGATTAGAGAAAGGCTGCTTAATAACCAATACCTATAATGAATTCTCACAACGTGAAGACGCTTTAATAAAGGAACAAATGAGTTCCTTTATGGATAATCTAAAAAAATTATTTATTGAAAAATTAAAAATGGACGCCACTAAAGATGAGGCGACCATAATAAAACAAGCAAATTTTTTAGTATTAGCTAAGCACGGGCTAGCGGCTGCTACTAGAGTAAATAGCCAAGAAGAAATTGAAGATTATATTGAAATGCTCTTTAAAAATATTTAAGCCTTTTTTTATTATAAAGTGCAAAAGTTTAATTGATAATAACCATTAAAATTTAAAATTATGACAAGTTTAAAAGTTCACAATATCGAAACCGCCCCAAAAGGAAGCAAAGCATTATTAGAACAATCTCAAAAAGAAAATGGTATGATACCCGGCTTACACGGTGTGTTGGCAGGTGCACCAGGAATTCTTGAAGCTTATCAAACCTTACATAAATTATTTACAGAATCTTCTTTTGATAAAGATGAGTTAACGGTGGTATGGCAAACCATTAACGTAGAACATGCATGTCATTACTGTGTTCCAGCACATACGGGAATTGCAAAAATGATGAAGGTTGATGATACAATCACAGAGGCTTTGCGTAACGAAACACCACTTGAAAACCCTAAACTAGAGGCATTACGTACCATGACGCTTACTATTGTTCGAAATCGCGGACATGTACCACCAAAAGATCTAGAACGTTTTTATGCTGCTGGGTATAGCGAAAGACAAGTGTTGGAAATTATTTTAGGATTATCTCAAAAGATCATTAGTAATTACACCAATCATATCGCTAATACGCCTATAGACGCCCCATTCCAAAAATTTGAGTGGAAAAAACAGTAAAACAAGTGACTAAGCCTTCCGTTATTAAAAAGGGAGGCTTGTCTCTAAATAAACATATATAAATGAAAGAAAAGTTAAAAATAGATATTGTCTCAGATGTGGTATGCCCTTGGTGCACAATAGGATATAAACGCTTGGAAAAAGCCATCACAGACTTAGGTCTTCAAGATCGAGTAGAAATCGAGTGGCAACCTTTTGAATTAAACCCTAACATGCCTGATGAAGGACAACTTTTACAGGAACATATTACAGAAAAATATGGATCTACAGTAGAACAGCAAAAAGAATCACAGTCGAATATGGCAGAAGCAGGTGCGGAATTGGGTTTTACTTTTGACTATTTTGATACAATGCGCATAGTCAACACGTTTGAAGCGCATGTTTTATTAGAATATGCTAAAGCATTTGGAAAGCAGACCGAATTAAAAATGCAGCTAACCAAAGCCTTCTTTAGTGAAAGAAAAGATGTGTCCAAAAGAAATGTTTTAAAACAAGTTTTATTAGATGTGGGCTTAAATGCCGAAGACGCTTTAGCAAAGTTAGACGATGATAATGCTCGAGCCGAAATAAAAGAAAAAGAAAGCTATTGGCAAAACAGAGGCGTTTCTTCTGTTCCAACCATAGTTTTTAACAAAGAAAGCGCCGTTACAGGTGCACAACCCGTAGACGTGTTTAAACAAGTTTTAAATGAACTTATTGAAGCGTCGTAATACTGCTGCAGTAACAGCACTACAAAAAAGCGTTTTATAAAAATCCTTTATGCTTTAAGCGTATACCCATGATAGACTCTAAAATAATCTGGAAAACATGTTAGAAAAAACACGACCAAAAGTCTTATTCTTTGATGTAAATGAAACACTTTTAGACCTTGCCCAAATGAAGGCTACGGTAAGTAAGGCTTTAAATGGAAAAGAAGACTTATTACCATTATGGTTTAGCACGATGTTGCAGTATGCCCTAGTAACTACTGCCACTGGAAAGTATGAACATTTTGAGCATATAGGAGCAGCTGCACTACAAATGGTAGCCGCAAATAACGGGATTTCAATTTCCGAAAAAGATGCGCGACATACCATAACAAAATCATTCAGATCCCTACCTGCCCATCCAGACGTAAAGCCAGCTTTAGCTTTACTAAAAGATGCCGGTTACACATTAGTCTCTTTTACAAATTCATCTAACGAAGGTGTAAAAGAACAATTGAAAAATGCTGGTTTAACCAGCTATTTTGATGAAATACTAAGCATAGAAGCTGTTGGAAAATTTAAGCCCTTTCCTGAAACCTATACATGGGCTGCTTCTCAAATGAATGTAAAACCAGAAGCATGCATGCTTATTGCGGCTCATGGTTGGGATGTAGCTGGTGCCATTCGGGCGGGATGGCGTGCTTCTTTTGTTAGCAGACCAGGACAACAAGAATTTCCTTTAGCTCCTAAAACAGAAATAATAGCACCTAGCCTAAAAAAAACAGCAGATCTTCTACTCACATACAAATAAGCTATTATATAGCATCTTTTACTTTAATCAATAAAAATATTTTATATGAAAATTATTTTATCCTCTTTTGTTTTATGTCTATCGCTATTGTCTTGTGGCAATACCAATAAAAAAGATAAACATAAAGAAGCCTCTTCCGAGTTTCAAAACAAAGCCCATGAATTGGTTTATACCATGACAGAGAAAGTAGGGAACTACAAGGCACTAATTAATAAGAAGGACGTTGTTTACACCTACACTTATCAGCTTCCTGATGGCAAAACAGATGTTATTACAGAGAAATATATCTTTAACGGAGAATTATCTTATGGTGCCTATACTAAACACGAAAGAACGCTTCCTCAACTTGAAGGGCTAATTGAGCAGGGGTTTGACGGTAGTGAGTTCTGGTTAAAACACAATGGAAAAGTTTTAGATGATGAAACCCTTTTAAAAGGTGTCGTATTTAATAGGCCTACTAATTTTTATTGGTTTACCATGATGCAAAAACTTTTGGATAAGGGTTTAAAGTATGAGCTTATAGGAGAAAAAAAGATAAATGATAACAACTATGACATCGTAAACGTCACTTTTGATTTAAAAGACAAAGAAACTACAGATACGTATCAACTTTACATAAATAAAAAAACAGCGTTAGTGGACCAATTCCTTTTTACTGTAGCAGATTTTGATGTTATTGAAAACCCCTATTTAATGGTGCTTGAATACGAAAACGTAGACGGTCTATTATTACCAACCAAACGAAAATACAAAAAATCTACTTGGAAGGCTGATGTAACAGACGATCCTTGGATTGAGGTTACTTGGTCTGATATTAAATTCAATAACAATTTAACTATAGAAGATTTTAGAAAATAAAACCTTATTAGTGCCAAGTTAAACAAGCTGATTTAGATTTGTCTTAAATATAAATAATACATACAAGCTCTACTCAATTACTCTTTTTACAAATCTAAAATTAAGGATTTGCAAAAAGAGTAATATTAAACACTTGACGGGATAGTGTCCCTTTTAAAACTCTTTTATCTTAAAATTATTTCTGATAATTCCCAACCTTAGCTTCCATTCACTTTTTTACAGGAACTGACAAATATCATATATCTAATGGATTAAGCGTAATACATTTGATCATAAGATGAAAACCTTAACTACCATATTGCTTTCCTGCCTTGTTTTGTTTCAAAGCGCGGGAATAAGTATTTCCGATACTTTTAAGCTGATCGACTTGGTAGAACACACTAAATACCACTCTCAGGAATATGGAGATGATTGCTTTACTTTTTTCGAAAAGCATTACGGCGCTTTAAAGACTTCACATCAAAAAAACCATAAGGAAGAGAAATCCCAACATGAGAGACTACCTTTTCAGCATATTAACGCTAATCATTCTTCGTTTGAAGTCGTTGTAATGAGTTATGAATTTTATTTGGACACCCCCATACTTACTCTTATTTCTAATTCACATTTTTATTATCAAAACCTTTATTCCTATCTAAAAAGACCTTCCGTTTTTCAACCTCCTCAATCCGTGTAGTCAATTCAGAGCAAAACCACACGTTATTAAAACATTTCTTCTTTGTAAATGCTATTTGCTTTATGGTTTCTACAATTGTTAAATAATTAAGCACATCATCATAAGCTCGTTTTGCTTTGAACTCCATTTCTAGGTCTGCCCCTACACCACTTCTAAACTACAGATTCTATTAAAAATATCAGCATTAAAAGAAAGTTAAAAAGCTTAATTTTTATTTTCTATTGATATACATAGAAAACGATTAAAATTTAAAATCATCATGGAAATAACAGAGCATTCAAAAATAAATCGAATTTTACATGGAGCCATAGCGCTTTGTGTAACATTAATTATTGGCAGTATCTTTTTAAGGATGACTTGGCTCAATAAAAATGATATTGCAGATGTTATTCAAGGGTATCTTCAATCGGCGGAACAAAGTCTTTCAAGGGACCAAATTATTATACTGGCAAAAAAAATTCGTCAACCTATGTGGAACTGGCATTTTTATATTGGTTACTTTCTTACAGGGTTAGTTGCTATACGTTTTTTACTTTCCCTTTTTTGGAAAACGGAATTTCCGAACCCCTTTATAAAACAGTTGCCTATTAAAATAAAATTTCAGAATTGGGTATATATTATTTTCTATATCTGTCTTACCATTTCATTAATTTCTGGGTTTATAATCGAATTTAGCTCAGGGGACTTTAAAGCACTAATAAAAGTAGTACACAAACTATCTCTTTACTATTTGATACCGTTTATTATAATTCATTTGGGCGGAATATTTGTGAAGAGCTATCAGAATGGCTGATTAAAAGAAGGCTTAAAAAAGCTTGATAAAGATAATAAGATGTGAAAATAAAAAGACATCAATTGCTTTATAAAGATTTAAACAAACTAATTATTGGATTATTAAAATTATTCTCTATGGGGTGTAGATGTAAAATTCACAACCTATACCCCTATCAAAAACCTCTACCCCATCAACGTCTAAAATAAATGTAGTCCAATCGAAAAAACCAGTATCCATAAGTTTAAAAATAGAATGAACAGAAAATGGCTGTTTTGATTCTTTTAGAGCTACTCAGAAAATAATTTAACACCCTAGAGCACCAGTTTTGGTCGCAAATACCGCTTCAGGTTTAGGTTTAGCATATCGTTTAAAGAGGGTTGTGGGTTTGTACCTAACCAAACAAATAGCATTCAGGATTACTAAAAGCACACTCAGTTCGTGGATTAACATACCTGAAGCGAGGTTTACATTTTTTGTTAGCACGCCTGCTAATAAAAGAACAACCGTGCCAACAGCTAAAAACATGTTTTGTTTCATATTACGCACAGTAGCTTTTGAAAGCTTCAAAGCGTAAGTCAATTTATCCAGATTATCGGCCATCAGTACAACATCGGCAGTTTCCATCGCAATATCAGTACCGGCAACTCCCATGGCAATGCCAACATTAGCTGTGGCAATGGCAGGAGCATCATTTACGCCGTCTCCCACCATACCCAGAACAACACCTTTCCCCATACATTCTGTTACTTTTTTTGCCTTATCTTCAGGAAGCAACTCTGCAAAGATGTTATCCATCTCTAATTCCTTACCAACTATCTGCGCGGTATGTCTATTGTCGCCCGTGAGCATTACCAACTTATCAATCCCTGATAAGCGAAGCTCTTGCAGAGTAGCTTTAGCTTTGTCTCTTATGGTATCGGCGATAGAAATAATCCCCAGAACTTTTTTATCATCTGCGATAAACACCGCAGTGTTTCCAGCGCTTTCTTGCTGTGCGGCATAGGATTCCACCTCTGGGGAAATCACAACTTTATTTTGAAAAAGTCCCTTTCTATTTCCTATGTATAGCTGTTTCTCATTAAGACTTACCTGAATCCCCCGTCCTTTAAGGACTGCCACTTCTGTTGGTTTATTCAAAAGTTTCAATCCTATTCTTTCGGTCTCTTTTATAATTGCCCTACCCAAATGATGCTCTGAAACCACTTCGGCTTCTGCAGCCATTAAAAGCAATTCGTTTTCGTTTATACCAAATCCTTTAATGGCGGTTACTTCAGGTTTACCCTTTGTTAAAGTACCAGTTTTATCAAATACCATAGCATTTAATTTTGCTAGGTTTTCCATCACCTCTCCTCCTTTGATCAATATGCCATTACGGGCGCCATTTCCAATTCCCGCAACAATTGAGACTGGTGCTGAAATAACCAATGCTCCCGGGCACGCTATAACCAGGAAGGTAAGTGATAAATGCACATCTTTTGTGATAACCCAGACAGCAATAGATAGAACCATAATTCCGGGAGTATAGATTGCGGCAAACCTTTCTAAAAACCGCTGTGTTTTCGCTTTTCCTTCCTGAGCTTCCTCAACTAATTCAATTACTTTGGAGAAAGACGTATCTGCTCCCACATATTCTGCAATTACTTCCAAATATCCAGTTTCTAAAATACTGCCACTAAACACTTGTTCGGCTGTATATTTGCTTACTGGAACAGATTCCCCAGTAATAGCTGCTTCATTTACAGCGCCTTTCCCTGAAATTACACGACCATCAATTGGAATTTTCTCTCCAGCCTGAATAATAACCACATCGTTCTCAACAACTTCCTCAGCCTTTATTACGGAACGTATACCATAGCGAAGCACAGTGGCTTCCATCGGTGCCATTTCCATTAAGGATTTAATGGAAGCACGGGCTTTTTCTAAAGATCGCCCTTCCAAAAACGCCCCGAAAAGGAACAAGAAGGTTACTGCTGCTGATTCCATATACGCTCCAATAATCAAAGCACCAATTACGGCAATAGTCACCAAGAGTTCAATACTGAACATTTTTAACCGAGAAGCTTTCCAAGCTTTAAGAAAAGTAGGGGACCCTGCTAGTAATGTTGCCATGATTAACAATGAATTTAATAGAGGTCGGTTCCAGCCTAACAAATAGGCTACAAGCGCAACAATAAGTAAAATAGCCGCTGTATACATAATCCGATTTATCTGTTTAGCTCTCATAGTATATGGTATTTAAATAAAATGATCATTTGGGGTGATTGAAATATTCTTGATTTCCTTTAGGGAAAAACAAGAATATTTCAAGTCTTAGATTTCTTGAAGCATTAGGATAAAACTGGATAACCCACTTTTTCTATCAGTTCTGATAATCGCTTAGAAGATACTTTATCCTCATCATAGTTTATCTTTACCTTACTAGAATTAAAAAATACTTTAGCATTTTCTACTCCTGCTTCTTTATTGAGAACACCCTCTATTTTTGTAATGCAGCTAGGGCATGTAAGTGTTTCCAACTGGAATTTTATAGTTTTTAAATCTTTTACAGTGTTCATAACCTTTAAATTTAATTTATTCAAACTCTAATTTTAAAAATTAGGATGACTATAGGGTCTTAATGATGTCCTGCATGATTTCCATCGCCATGGGATTCAGGTGCATGCAATAAGTGCTCAAGTGCTTCGAGTGTATGTGTATACTGCACGTATGCTACTACATATGCTCGACCTTCTTCTACAGAACTGTCTTTGGTTATACTTCGTTTTACTACTTCTGCATAACGTACTCTAAGCATTTCTTCAAGATGATTATTGACCGTTTTAATCACAACCTCAACATTTTCGTCTGCTATCGAATTGTCGGCCATTTCCACCAATGTTGTCATAGATCCTGCTGGTTTCAAGCCAGTATAAGGCGCCCCTTCGGTTTCCCTGTGTAAACGTACAAGATTTTCCAAAAAATGCTTTTCGACAATGGCATATACTTCCTTATTGCCCGATCTTAATTGGTAGGTTTTGTTAAACATGGAAATGATTTCCTTTTCTTGTTGCGGTTCTATCCATTTTAAAACCAGCTCTACATTGTTTTGATCCAATGCTTTTAAGGCATCTTTAATTACTGGTCCATCATAGGAGTCACAATGCGCAAATACTGAAGTGCTACTCAATATAAAGGCGAATACCATTATAAGTAATCGCATATTAGCTTTAAACCCCCATGCCGATTTTGTTGGCTTTCTAAGAGTAACATTTTCTTCTTTAGTTTTCATAATATCTGAGTTTTGAGTTAATAATCTATTTTACTTTCTGTGAACAAAAGTATAGACTAACTCGGGAGTGTGCGACCTTCTTTATAACATGGCACTCCTTACGGAGTGTTTACAAGACCCACTTTATAAAACAGGACTTAAGATAAGGAAGCATGGGAAATTTTAAGACGGGGGAAGAGCATCTCGAAACTCACTGGGCGTAGTGCCGTTCAAATTTTTGAATACCCTGTTAAAAGCAGATTTAGAATTAAAACCACTTTCTAGTGCAATTCCGAGTAAGGAATATTTTTTAAATTTTGAATCCCGAATCTTTCGTTTCACTTCATCTACCCGAAACTGATTGATAAAGTCGAAAAAATTCTTGCCATGCATTTCATTGATGACCTGCGAAAGATGATGCGCAGGCACATTGAGATCTTTAGCCAATTTAGGCAAGGTCAAATCTGGATCTAAATATGGTTTTTGGGCTACCATATACCGTTGTATTCTATTAAAGCATTTCTGTAATCCAGTATCGTCTAATCTTGAACTGGCGTATTTAATTTTGTTTACGTCTACGGGTTCCTCAGGTTCTTCTACTGGAAAGCTTATAAAAACTTCCTGTTGTTTCAATCCATAATACCCAATCAAGATAATAAATACTGAAAGTGAGAGGAACAAACCATCTGTACAAAAAACCATCGAAAAGAAGTGAAACACATGATGAATCACAGCTATAATGATTAAAAGTGTCCATACGATTCCAAAAATAGTAATGAGTTTACCCAACCAGTCTAGGTTTATATCTCTTGAGGAAAACTCAAGAATAGACCCTTTTATTTTTCGATACTCTCTATGAGCTAAGAGAAAATATAGTGGTCCTGAAAGCGCTGTAAGCATAAGAAAGATTACAAATAGAAAAGGAGGTTCATGCACTCCATGATTAACATGGTCTATGCGAATTCCTTCTGCATAGGCTGGAAATTGAGATGCAACAAGCAGATAGAAGATGAATGCTAGAAAGGGTACAAAATGAAGAGTATTCTTTATTCTAAACTTTTTGTTATCTGAAGTGAGCGCAGATACATACAGATACAAAAAGGGGCCATGCAATAAAAACAAAGCGATAATACCACTCGATACAAATGGAGCTTCCAGCAAATAGTTCGTTGCAAATGCATAAATAGCTGTAGCTACACCTAGGTACAAAAGCCAAAAAATCAATATATAATCATATAGGAGCTTTGGTTTTTTCTGAAGGAGCAATACCAAAAAGAAAAGCGCATTAAAGGAAGCTATAAAGAATATATATATCATCGTACTATCAGTGGTAGTTGTGGTTTACCTGTGTTTTACAAATATAAATAAGCATCAACATTCAAAGATAGGCATTTCAGATTAATGAGTATGACCATTCAAAATTAGAGATAATTCCGCCCTTATACTTTATAATATTAGCTTTTTGATTCCAACAAAGAATGAATAAAAATTCAAAGATCTTAGATTTTATATTTCAACAATCTCAAAGCATTTAAGACGACTAAGAGCGTGGACCCTTCATGACCTACAACTGCTGGGCCAATCGCTATTGTTCCTGTTATGGTTAAGGGGACCAAAAGCACGACCATCCCCAAACTAATAATGAGATTTTGCTTTATAATTTGTTTCGCTTTCCTACTCAAACCAATAGCAAAAGGAAGGTTATCCAATCTATCTGCCATCAATGCAATGTCCGCTGTCTCTAAAGCCACGTCTGAACCGGCTGCACCCATTGCAATACCCACAGTACTTCTCGCCATAGCGGGAGCATCGTTTACGCCGTCACCAACCATTGCTACATTTCCTAATTCTTGTTTTAATTGGTCTATAACGTTTACTTTATCCTCAGGAAATAAACTTCCAAGTGGATCCGTAATTCCAATACTTTTAGCAATGGCAACAGCCACCTTCTGATTATCACCAGTAAGCATAACCATTCGCTTAATCCCCATCTTTTTTAAAGCATCAAGGGTAGCGGCAGCTTCTGGTCGGGCAATATCCATTGCTGCAATAATTCCTAAGTACTCATTATCTTGATGGATGATCATGCTCGTATGCCCCTCTTCTTCGAGTTCTTGCATTTTAGAGTCTATGATCTCGGGAACATCTGCACCGGTCAGTTCTTCAAAAAGCCTTCGATTGCCTATATGCACCACACTGCCCTCCCAATAGGCTTTAATACCCCTTGCGGTTAATGATTTTAAGTTTTCTGCTTTTGGTATAGGGGTGTCCCCCAATTCTTTTTTCCCTCCTATAACTATGGCTGCGGCCAATGGATGATCACTCAATGCTTCTACAGAAACGGCTACTTTTAATAGATGTGATTTGGTAATTTTACCGAACGGTATAGCATGGGTCAAGATTGGTCTGCCTTCGGTAAGCGTGCCTGTTTTGTCAAAAGCTATGGCACGAATCTCTCCTAAATCCTCAAGGGGCCGACCTCCTTTAATTAAAACACCTTGACGCGCAGCCCTTGCTATTCCAGCTAATACTGCACTTGGGGTTGAAATAGCCAATGCACAAGGAGAAGCGGCAATCAACACAGACATCGCTCTATAAAAACTATCCTGAAAGGCTTCATCCAACACAAGGAAAGCAAACATTAATAATACCACAACGACTAACACAGAAGGGACATAATACTTTTCAAATTTGTCGGTGAGATGTTGCGTAGGGGATTTTTGTTCTTCTGCTTCCTTTACCAGTTTAATGAGTCGGGCAAGTGTACTGTCTTGCGCTTTCTTTAATACTTTAACTTCCAGTGCGCCGCTCCCATTAATAGTTCCAGCAAATACGCGATGTTCTGGAAGAAGTTTGCTAATATCATTTTCATTTTGCCAATTCTCGTTCGGATGTTTGGCTATAGGCAAACTTTCACCCGTGATATTTGCTTGATCCACTGCACTTGACCCTTTAATAACTACACCATCTGCAGCAATGTTGGAATTAGGCTTAACCACAATAATATTACCGACTTCCAGCTCATCAATATGAATCTCAATCAGTTCACCTTTACGCTGTATTAAAGCTAAGGGAGGTGTTAAATTGTAAAGTGCAGAAATGGATTTCTTTGCACGATTCATGGCGTGATGCTCTAAGGCATGCCCCAAGCTAAACAGAAATAGCAGCAAGGACGCTTCTCCCCACTTTTCTAGTATGGCTGCTCCTACTGCTGCAAAGAGCATTAAAAAATCTATAGCAAATTCGCCTTGAAGCAACGCTTTACCAGCCGTTTGAAAAGTGAATATTCCACCAAAAAAGGCACCCGTGATGTAAAGGATGGTAGAGATATTTTGTGGAGCACTAATACTGAAATAGAAGACAACTCCTAACATCCAAAAGACACCACTAAGGATTGCAAAATAAAGTTCGGTGTTTTCTCCCAAACCCAAGAAGCCAGAAGGCACTTGATTTTGGCTGAGTTGCGCCTTACGATTGTTTTTATGGGAAATATTTGATTCTAAATTTTCTTTGGATTGAATATCCTCCGTATTATTGTTCATTTAACTCTTACAATTAAGACACAATTAATTCAAGTCTAAGATAACCATTTTCTACAAGGTTTAGAGCTTAATCTTCAAAATATATAAACCAATATTCGTGTTTAAAACACCGATTTTTAACACTTTTATAAAACCTAATTAACACCTGTTTTACTCCTAGCTACTTTTGTAAAATGTTCCAAAAATTGTATTCAAAGATTCAGAAGCAGGGTATAACAACATACTTTTAGAAACGTATATTCGTTTGAAAATATTAGCGCTAGTTTTTAGAATCTAAAATTTTCCTTTTAGTATCGATAACATAGGTCGATATGGTTTTTTTTGGGCTCCATTTTCAATATTACTAGATCATGTTTATTTGCTGGGTTCAATCCCTAAGTTCGAAGCATATATTTTTTAAGGTTTTAAGTAGATTATCATAATTAAGTGTTCTGACAAGTCTTTTTTTTTGGGGGAAAAACACTCTCTCATAGCGTCTATTCTATTTTCTATTGTTCACCCTAAACTATTTAGCTTATTTAATTCCCTACTTTACATCCCAGATTCGCTGGTAATTGTTTCATGGTTCACACACGTCTCGTCTTTAAGGGCTAAACGTTTATTGATTAGTTCGCTACTCCACTTCTCAAAACACAGCAGGCTGGCAGCAGGCTCTTTCATTTGTTCTATCCACAACGTTTGCTTAGGCTTACATTTATATAGAGAGAGGCTGTACGTCTTTATGCATTTATTGCCACATATTTACCTGCAGTCCTTCAACGTATAAGAGTATTCCTGTTCAGCGCTATCTAAACAGCCTGGGCCGAACACTATAATATTTCAATCTCACTTTTATTGATTCCTATTTCCAGTAAGGCTTCGATTTGGCTCCTTTGCTATAGGTTCAATTACTTATGTTTTTTCATCCGAAACTAATTACCTGAACTAGCAAAAAAATCCTATTAAAATAAAATAATTAGACCTGTATGGCTTTCTGATTATAAGCTCTAGCGTTTATAGCCAAGAAAAAAACGAAAACACTTTAAAACCCAATATATTGCTTATTGCCGTTGACGATTTACGCACAGATTTAGGCTGTTATGGCAACACTGTTGTACAACCGCCACATATAGACAAATTAGCTTCGCAAGGGGTTACCTTTACAAATCATTTTGTTCTAGTACCCACCTGTGGTGCTTCACGCTATAATCATTTAACAGGAATACGTCCAAAAACACGAGCACAACTTAGCAATCATGTCATTCCTATCGAAATCTCAGATAAACCTAAAAATGACACCTCCGAATCTTTTATCCATCATTTAAAACGAAATGGTTATCATACAGTTGGTATTGATAAAATCAGTCATTCGGCAGATGGTCTTTTATATGAATATAACGAAAATCCGTCCGAAAAAAGAGAGTTACCACACAGCTGGAGCGAATTATCTTTCAACAGTGACAAATGGGAAACGGGGTGGAATGCTTTTTTTGGCTATGCCAATGGAGAAAACAAACAAAGCTTAAACAAAAACGCTAAACCTTATGAAGCTGGAAACGTCAATGACGTTGGATACCCAGACGGATTAACGACACAATTGGCCATTTCAAAACTGAAAGACCTTAAGAGCCAAAACAAACCATTTTTTCTTGGTGTCGGATTTTTTTAAGCCACATTTACCATTTAATGCACCATAAAAATATTGGGACTTATATAATGAGAACTCCCTTACTGTTTCTCCCAACCCTAATATTCCTAAAGATATTAATCGTAAAAGTTTACATGATAGCAATGAATTTAACCAATATGCCCTTACTGATGAGGTTCCCAATCTCGATAATCGTGTTTCAGATGACTATGCAAAAAATTAAGACATGCCTATTATGCCTGTGTAAGTTACATAGACAATCAAATAGGGATGGTATTGAAGGAGCTGGAAGCCTTGGATTTAGATGAAAACACCATTGTGATAGTTTGGGGCTACCCTGGCTGGCACTTAGGCGACCAAAAAGTTTGAGGTAAACAAACCATATTTGAAAACGCTTTAAAAAGTGCCCTTATTATAAAGGTTCCAGACACAAAAAACTCTGATTTAAAAGAGTATCCATTGTGTAAACCGTAGATATCTATCCAACTTTAATGGCGCTTTACCATATGGATATGCCATACGAAACCGATGGTGATAGCTTTATAGAACTTCTTAAAGATGAATCAAAAACAACCCATCATGCGGTTGCTTATAGCTATTTTAGAAAATAAAACCTTATTAGTGCTAAGTTAAACAAGTAAAAAGTCACCAAATGGATACTTATTCATTTGGTGACTAAATTTAAAACAACTCCACTAAACTCGTAGTATGTTGCTTTAACTCCTAAATCATATTTTTAAAATCTGTTGCCCCCCATTGATCTAAACTTCTTAAAATACCCTCAAGTGATCGCCCTCTTTCACTTAATTTATATTCCACTTTGGGTGGCACTACAGGAAACACCGTTCTAGAAATAAGACCGTCTTTTTCTAATTCTCTTACCGATTGAGTAAACATTTTGTTTGAAACACCAGAAATCTTCTTTTGCAATATACCAGAGCGCAATGCGCCTTCTAATAAATGAAATAAAATTAGAGGCTTCCATTTTGTACCTATTAAATTCATCGTATAGTGTAAGGGACAGCTATTTTCTTTATTCAAAATTAAAACTTTAATATGTTGATAATCTTTATTTTACTCGTTTAAGTTACTATATCACTTTTTAGTAAGTTATTGCCTATAAGACAAATATAGTTTATTTTTGTATTCTAAAATAAACCTTATGACAGTTATCCAAAATTATCCAAAATCATTTTCACACATTGGCATTACAGTACCCGATATAAAGGAGGCCGTAAAATTCTATTCCGAAGTTATGGGTTGGTATATCATTATGGAACCTTCTGAAGTGAAAAAAGAAAAAGAAACGGCTATTGGCCAAATGTGTATAGATGTTTTCGGTGATGACTGGAGCACGTTCGAAATTGCTCATTTAGCAACATCAGATGGCATTGGGATTGAATTGTTTTCCTTTCCAAACGGCATAAAAGAAGCTCCTGAATTTAATCCATTTAACACAGGGCTTTTCCATTTTTGCATACAAGACCCGAATATAGAAAATCTAATTGCTAAAATTTTGGCTTACGGTGGAAAACAAAGGATGCCAATAAGAGAGTATTACCCAAAGGACAAACCGTTTAAAATGTGTTACGTTGAAGATCCTTTCGGAATTGTTTTCGAAATCTATACCCATAGCTATGAATTGACCTATTCTTCGGGTGCTTACAGTAAATAAAACAGTATGTGGGATTTAATTAAATTTCATTTACCTTAAATCCTATACACGACCAAGTGCGTATCTGTCTTCTTCTACTTGTTATTTATAGAATTCACCCATACAAATATGCACTTTTAATAGGTGGGTTTTATTTGATTTTGATTATAATACCTTCCATATAACGAGGTTTTCATTTCATTTAGAAGATTTAAAATTAAAACTGCTTATTGGACACTGTATTGTTTTGAAGGTTTTCATAATGCATTTTCAAAACCTCCTCATTTTTTTCAACTTGCGTTATGCTGGTGGTTTTAACAAAATCACGGTTCATAATTACGCCATAATCTATATTACCGCTTCCTGCTGTTTTATGGAAATGGAGCAAGGTTTCTTTTTCCAACTTGTGTTCCGATTTAAAAGCAGTAAACCACCGGAACCGCTCTTCTTTCATGCGCGCTGAATATAATGTTGAAGACGACCAAATATGCGCTGCTTTTGTTAAAGTCTTAAAATGAGCTTTAGTACCATCCCAAACCAATTCAAAAAAGCATAAATTCAAATTCCAATCTGCAATTATCATGGTAAAAGGCGCTATGTTATAAAAATTATAGGCTTTCACATCATCTTTAATATTTTTAAAAGCCATAAAATCGGTAGCCACTACACCCCTGCTTTTTCTATATAAAACTTTAGGTATATGACTTGTAAAACCACCATTTAAAACACACAACATACGCTTATTTTCACTAACCCCAATCCAAGTCCCTCCCGATTGCACATCTTTAGGAAAGAGCATCTTAACACCCTTAATATTATAATATTCCGGCGAAATAGACAATCTATCAGGTGCTTCATCGCGATTAGAGGTTAAAACAAAATCACTATTCCCTTTGGGAACGATAGTTACGGTACACATAAAAAAAAAAGTCTACATAAGATAGGATAACTTACAAAAAACATACAAAACGACCTATATAATGCTTAAATATGAATTAAAAAAACAAACTCGTTAATACAAAAAATCAAAACGTACGTAATACGTCTGTAAAAATTACATAAACAATCCAATAGGATTGCTTTAAAAAACATTAAAAACCTAAGACTTAAAAGAAAACACCATACAACCATTGGGTGAATTAGAGCCTTTGGGCAAGCGAACTCAATTTTAAAACGCTTTAAAAAGATTCTGGGCAAAATGGAGATCTTAGATGCTTGCCAACCTTAATGGCGCTTACAGCTGTTTTAGAAACAGAGTCTAATTTAAAAAAAGTGCTACACCGCTTAACTAAATGTTTTAGAGCAGGTAAACCAAAATAATCCATTTGAGCTTTATAAAAATACTACAGTCCCTTATGGAATAAAAATATTGCGGAGCATGATCCAGAATAAAAGCCTTGTCTTATTTTTTTTCAGACCAAGGTCTAGAACTAGAAGACGCAGCATTAGGGAAATCATCAGGAACAGCCTGGGTTACTTTACCAGTAGCAGCCCATTCTGCACCACGCAGAAAGGTCGTTATAAACCCAACACATTCTATAGAGTAATCGGTATGTCCTAATGTGGTATGAAATACACGCCCTTTACCATAATCGATAGTAAACAATACAGGCTCATGTTTTCCTCCCTCACTTTTGTCTTTTTTAGAATACGCTGTAGAAAGTATTGTTAAGTTTTCTGCAGGACCTCTTAAATTTTCATATAATTCATCTTTAGCATGCAGCCATAAGTTTGGTAAGCCTTTCATTATAGGATGATTTGGCGCCCTGGTTTCCAGCAAAAACTCTCTTTGTGGGCCATGGCTTCCGCTTTTACCTTCGGAAGTGTCATATTTCAAATTATCGTCGTTATCATAATATACATAAGGACCACTATGAGTGCCTCTTCCACCCCAGCCACCTAAGCCAATCATTTTGTTAAATTCAGTCCAATCTCCCCAAGCATTATCGGCAGCGTGCACTATTATCAATCCGCCTCCTTTTCTCATATAATTCTCAAAATTTCTTTTGGTCTTCTCGGGCCAGTCTGAGGACTTCCATCCGAGATTAGAAACAACCACATCGTATTTTTTAAACTTCGGACAAAAATCTGGATCAAATTTAGGTTCCTTTACAACTTCTGTTTTTTGGGCTGAGGACAATGGGTACATATCTAAGTATTCTTCACCTTTCCATGTGTATTTTTTTCTTATTATGTCCACTTCAAACATACCCGTTTCTTCTAAATAGCTTTTCATCATCATGGTCGATTTTGGCCAAATGCCATGATTATTTTCTCCATCAACAATTAAGGCTTTTAATTTATTATTAGTGTTTTGAGCAGAGATAAAAGTCGAGAATCCCAATATTAAAGCTGCGAAAATTATAATATGATATGAGTTTGAAAAGTTCATTTTTATAAAGTTTTAAAAACAAATATAACACATTGCCTCGTCTTTTATTAAGGCAAACCCATACTAAAAAGTTAAAATCGGCATTTTTAATTTTCTGGATTTCTTTTAAAAAAATAAAAGCCTAGCTTTGTTTAAAATAAGACACCTTTACATGAACACTATAAAATCTGTATGCATTCTATTAATTATAACCCTTTTAAACTTAGGATGCCATCAAAATAAATCGCAAACCACATCTCAAAAACAAGCGCCCACAAGTGCTTTAACAAATACTCCCAATGCACCAGAAGGTATGGTATGGGTTCCAGGAGGCACCTTTGAGCAAGGCGCGGTACCGCAAGACAAAACTGCAATGGCACACGAAAAACCAAGGCATACCGTATCTTTAGAGGGCTTTTTTATAGACCTTACGGAAGTCACCAATGCACAATTTTCAAAATTCGTAAAAGAAACAGGGTATATTACTGTTGCAGAACGTGACATAGAGTGGGATGTAATAAAAAAACAGCTCCCAGAAGGCACCCCAAAACCACACGATTCAATTCTAAAACCAGGATCGTTATTATTTAAAAAATCAAAAACAAGCGTTCCTAATTTATACGACTTCTCACAATGGTGGGAATGGCGTATTGGCACTAATTGGAAACACCCACAAGGACCAGGGAGTTCTATTGAGGGTAAGGCGAACTACCCTGTAGTTCATATTTCTTTTGAAGACGCCCAAGCGTATTGCAAATGGGCAGGAAGAAGATTACCAACAGAAGCCGAATGGGAATATGCGGCACGAGGCAATGCCCAAGGCTCTGTTTATTTTTGGGGTGACGATGTTAACGATTTATCAAAAAAAGCCAATAGCTGGGAAGGCGAATTTCCGGTTAGTAACACTTTAGAAGATGGGTACGAAAGAGCCTCACCCGTTAAATCGTATCCTCCAAATGATTTTGGATTATATGATATGGCTGGCAATGTTTGGGAATGGACCAGCGACTGGTACAATATAAATTATTACAAAGAACTAGCTGCTTTAAATACTCCGGCGATAAACCCACAAGGCGCTACGAAAGCATATAACCCGAACAACCCTTATTTAGAAGAAAAAGTGATACGTGGTGGCTCTTTCTTGTGCAGCGCTTCTTATTGCGCAAGTTATAGACTATCTGCACGCATGGGTTCTAGCTTAGATTCTGCCTCAGAACATGTTGGGTTTAGAACTGTAGCTACACCAGAAATGATATTACCATAAGGCTCCATCAGCAAAATTAAAACTAGCTTATTTGTTCGATAGAAACACATTAATTCAGCAGTTAAAAAAACAGTCCCATTGGGATGTCATTATTATAGGCGGAGGTGCCACAGGTCTTGGAATTGCCTTAGACAGTGTGACTCGCGGCTATAAAACATTGCTATTAGAGCAAGTAGATTTTGCAAAAGGAACATCTAGCCGCAGCACCAAATTAGTTCATGGTGGCGTTAGGTATTTGGCACAGGGCCACATCGATTTGGTTAAAGAAGCGTTATACGAAAGAGGGCTAATGCTTAACAACGCACCTCATCTAGTAAGCAACCAGTCCTTTATTATTCCTAGTTATAGGTGGTGGAATCACTTTAAGTATATAATAGGATTAAAAATATACGATTTCTTAGCAGGAAGACTCAGTTTTGGAAAATCGTTAAGCATATCCAAAGAAACAACCCTTTCACGACTATCTACCATAAAAAAAGAAAAGCTAAAGGGTGGCGTAGTCTACCATGACGGTCAATTTGACGATGCACGCTTAGCCATAAACATGGCACAAACCGGTATTGAAAAAGGAGCGACCATCTTAAACCACTGCAAAGTAGAGCACTTAATAAAAACTAGCGATGGTTTTATTAATGGCGTTGTTACTAAAGACATCGAAACCGGCACCATCTATAATTTAAATGCTAAAGCCGTTATTAATGCAACAGGTGTTTTTACTGATGATATTTTAAAAATGGACACTGTTGCTGCTAAAAATATTATTCGGCCTAGCCAAGGCATCCATTTGGTTTTAGACCGTTCTTTTTTACCTGGAAATGATGCCATCATGATTCCTAAAACAGATGATGGCAGGGTATTGTTTCTCGTACCTTGGCACAATAGAGTGGTGATAGGCACCACCGACACCTTATTAGATAGCCATAGCCTTGAACCAAAGCCTTTAAATACAGAAATAGAGTTCATTTTAAAAACAGCCAATAGCTATTTAACTAAAAGCGTTTGTAAAAAAGAGGTGTTGAGTGTATTTGTTGGCTTACGTCCCTTAGCAGCTCCTAAGAATACTGAGGAAAAAACGAAAGAGATTTCTAGAAGTCATAAAATAATTGTTTCAAGTTCTGGATTAATATCGATTACAGGCGGTAAATGGACCACCTACAGACGCATGGCCCAAGATACGATCAACAAAGCCATAGCTCTCGGCAAACTCCCGAAAGCCAAGTGCCAAACCAAAACATTACGCATTCATGGTGCTGATGGCGCTAGCGATAAAAACCACCACTTGTATGTTTATGGAAGCGACCAAAAAGGGATTGCACACCTTATCAAAGAATCACCAGAATTAAGTGAACGCATACACCCCAGACTCGAATTTATAAAAGCAGAAATTGTTTGGGCCATACGACAGGAAATGGCAAGAACCGTTGAGGATATTTTAGCAAGACGTGTGCGTATATTATTTTTAGATGCTAAAGCCGCTTTGGAAGTAAGCTCAATGGTAGCCAGTTTCTTAATGAAAGAGCTAAACAAAACAGAAACCTGGAAAGAAGCACAAATTACGAGTTTTTCAAAAATCGCTAAGCATTATATTTTATAAAAATTAAATCTCAATAAAAAATAGACCTGAAATAATTAAATTTCAGACCCATTAACTTTATAAAACCCCTAATGGAAAAGCATAACTTATTAAAAAAAATAGCCACTGCACCGTTTTTGCTTTTGATAAAAATATATCAAACTTTTATCTCTCCACTAACACCTGCCTCTTGCAGATATCAGCCTACTTGCTCGCAATACTCGAAAGTGGCTTTACAGAAACACGGTTTAATAAAAGGTGGATGGCTAGCCATAAAACGCATATTCAGCTGCCATCCATGGGGCGGTTCGGGTTACGACCCTGTGCCTTAACACCTAATGTACTAAGGTTTAAAAACACTATTCTTTCACAGGAATAGCTTTCAAAATCTCCAAAACAAAATTCCAATATTTCTGAACAGATGAAATTTGGGCGCGCTCGTCTGGAGAGTGAGCCCCTTTAATGGTTGGGCCAAAACTAATCATATCCATTTTGGGATAATTTTGCCCTAGTATACCGCATTCTAATCCTGCGTGGCAAGCGGCTACATGAGGTTTTTCATTATGTAATTGTTCGTAAAGTTCGGTCATAACCTTTAAAATAGCAGAATCCATATTAGGAGTCCAACCCGGATAATCACCTGAAAATTCAACTTCACAACCTGTAAGTTCAAAAGTGGCACGCAGCCCATTAGTGAGGTCTATTTTAGAGCTTTCTACCGAAGAGCGTGTTAAACAGCCCACGTAAATCTGGCCATCCTTTACAACCACTTTAGCGATATTGTTAGATGTTTCCACTAAACCAGGAATGTCTGCACTCATTCTATAAACACCATTTAAGGCTGCATACATCGCTCTGGTAAAGCCTTCTTGAACACCTAAATCCATAATGGTTTGTGGCGTTTCTATTTTAGAAACATGAAGTTCTAAATCTGGCTCCATGGTCTTGAGTTCTGCTTGTATGGTTTGAAACAAGGCTTTCGTTTCTGCTACAAACGCTTCTTCTCGATTCGCATCTACAGCTACAATAGCTTCACTTTCACGTGGAATGGCATTACGTAAGCTTCCGCCTTTTATTTCAGATATCCGTAATCCAAAATTCTCAAAACCATCATACAGCAAACGGTTCATAATTTTATTGGCATTTCCTAATCCTTCATGAATTTGCATCCCCGAATGTCCGCCCTGTAAACCATTTATGGTTATGGCATACCCCACTTTAAATTCTGGCGTTTCTTCTTCATTATACATCCTTCTTGCAGTAACATCTAGACCCCCAGCGCAGCCCACTCCTATTTCATCGTCTTCTTCTGTATCCAAATTCAAAAGTATTCCACCAGAAAGCAAGCCCCCTTTTAAACCTTGGGCACCTGTCATCCCTGTTTCTTCATCAATGGTAAACAAAGCTTCAATAGCAGGGTGCGGAATGTCATTACTTTCTAAAATCGTCATAATAGTAGCCACCCCCAAACCATTGTCTGCCCCCAAAGTAGTGCCTTTAGCACGAACCCAGTCACCATCCACATACATCTCAATACCCTGAGTATCAAAATCGAAATCGGTATCCTTATTTTTTTGATGTACCATATCCAAATGCGATTGCATCACGATAGTCGTCCTGTTTTCCATACCCGAAGTGGCTGGTTTTTTTATGATAACATTGCCCACTTCATCTTCTATCGTTTCCAAACCTAAGTTTTCACCAAAAGCTTTCATAAAAGCGATAACACGTGCTTCTTTTTTTGATGCTCGTGGCACGGCGTTTAAATCGGCGAATTTATTCCAAAGTTGTTGCGGTTGAAGTTGTCTTATTTCTGAGTTCATAATCTATAAAGTAAGACGCAAAGATAATAAGTAGCTTCTAAATTTCAGTTCCAAAATATGGAGAATGACCCTTTTAAAATTGTAAAGACATTTCACTACTTTTGAAACATGCTAAGAAAGAGAAAACTAATTATTGCACTCTCCATTATTCCACAGGTTTTGTTGGTTAAATTTTTGGGGCAGTTTCCAGACTATATCGAAACTTATTACAGTAAGGGGCTCTACCCTTATATCTCTAAACTATTTAGGCACATACTGGGATGGATACCTTTTTCTTTTGGCGATTTTTTGTATGCTTTTGCCATTATTTATTTATTAAGATGGCTTGTTGTAAATAGAAAACGACTTATAAAAGATACTGTGCATTGGTTTGCAGATGTGTTTAGTGCTCTAGCTTTAGTCTACTTTATTTTCCATCTGTTCTGGGGTATGAATTATTACCGATTACCGCTACATAAAAGTTTAAACTTGGAAGCCGATTACAACACCGAACAGCTTATTGCGGTTACTGAAAAACTAATTTTGAAAGCAAATGCCTTGCATACAACCCTGTCAAAAAACGACACTTTGAAAGTAGACGTCCCCCATAGCAAAAATGACATTTTAAAAATGGCAGCGTACGGTTACGATGGCTTAAAAGAAGAGTTTCCCCATTTGGCCTATCACCCACGTAGTGTGAAAAAATCATTATTCAGCTATCCACTTACCTATATGGGGTTTAGTGGGTATTTAAATCCTTTTACCAATGAAGCACAGGTAGATGGATTGATTCCTACTTATAAATTCCCCACCACTACATCGCACGAAATAGCACACCAATTAGGGTATGCTGCAGAAAATGAAGCTAATTTTATTGGGTGCTTGGCCGCTATAAACCATGATGATATTTATTTTGAATATGCTGGCTATGCCTTTGCACTACGCTTTTGTTTGAATGAAATTTACAGACGTGACGAAACGTTTTACCAAACCACTGTTAAAACCGTAAATAAAGGGATTTTAGAAAATTATAAAGAAGTACGCACCTTTTGGGAACGGTATAAAAACCCCGCAGAACCGCTTTTCAAAAAAACATACAGCTCTTATTTAAAAGCCAACAAGCAAGATAAAGGCATGGAAAGTTACAGTTATGTGGTGGCACTTTTTGTTAATTATTTTGAGGATTTACCGTTTTAACCTTCTTAATAAAATTCATCAGACATCAAGAATGCCATGTCTTTTGAAAAACATTATAAAAAAAGAGGGTCTCGTTAATAAAAACATGGAGCCCTCTTTTTATAATATTTTAATCCTAAAAAAATTTACTCGATAATCTCAGCACCTTCTGGAATTTCAAAAAGAACATCGTTTGGCTGCTCTTTAGATAGCTTGATATGGGCAAATACGGTTTCACCATTTTCTGTAGTAGGTAAATTATTTTCGTATTTATACTTAACAATTGTTTTAGGAAGTAACAAACCGTCTACGTCTTGCCAATTATTATATCTTCTAAAATGTAGTTCTTTTGCTTTTTCATTCGTAAAAAATGTAACCGTATAGGCCAACCACTCCATTTTATAGGTCTCTGCATTATAGTAAAGTATATACTCATCTTCTGGAGACCCCCCTATACCTGATTGATATGAAATATGGATTCCTGGGTAACGTTCGCCTTCAAACACCAAGGGTTCTGCATCTTTAAAAACAATGCCTTCATCTGCCAAAACAAACGGCATCGCATAAAAATAAAACATAAGGTTATAATAAAATTTGGGTTTTCCTGTATAAGCTTTATCCCCTTTATTAAGGAGCCACACATCCTTTCCGTTAAAGCCTATGGCATGATCTGGCGTTTCAATATGAGATGCTCTGGTTCTTAAATTAGTACGGGTAACCTCGTCCCCTTCTTCTTTAAGCATGGTGAATTCTAAAAACCTTTGCGTTTTCCAAGAATCTAAACCACCATGAGCCTCAAACACGTTTTGTAGGTTTTCGGGATAGGCGTTGTTTACGGTATTTAAATGAGCTTCGGAATGTTCTATTACGGTTTCTTTTTTAGTGTCTTTGCAGGAAATAAAAGAAATAATCAATAGTGTTAAAAATAGTTTTTTCATGTTTTCGGAATTATGTTTGTATATTTTAAAGTCGTTCTACAAAAGCTAAAATTACATTTAAATAAATTACTTTTGATTCCTATGATGATAAAAGCAATTACCAGCATACAAAATCCACTCGTAAAACAACTTGTCCAATTAAAGGACAAGTCGCGCGAGCGCAGAAAAACAAACACCTTTTTAATTGAAGGTATTCGAGAAATAACACTGGCCTTAAAAGGGGGGTATGAGTTGGAAACCATTCTTTTTTATCCCGAATTATTCACTTCAGATCAAGTTAAAGCCCTAACGCCTTTAGCCATAAATACTATTGAGATTTCCAAAGAAGTATATCAAAAGCTAGCCTATCGCGATACTACCGAAGGTGTTTTAGCCGTTACAATCTCTAAGCATCATCATATAACGGATTTACAATTCGATACTAAAACCCCATTGATTTTAGTGGCTGAAGCACCCGAAAAACCTGGAAATATCGGAGCGCTTTTAAGAACAGCAGATGCTGCTCGTGTAGATGCTGTAATTATTGCCAACCCCAAAACAGACTTATACAACCCAAACATTATTCGCTCTAGTGTAGGCGGGTTGTTTACCAACCAAGTTGCCACAGGAACTACCACAGACATTATTGCGTTTTTAAAATTAAAGGAAATCCCTGTTTATTGTGCAGCCTTACAGGCTTCGCTTGAATACCACACACAAGACTTCACTAAACCGACCGCTATCGTAGTAGGCACAGAAGCCACGGGCTTAAGTAAGGAATGGTTAGAACATGCTAAACAAAATATAATTATTCCTATGCAAGGAGAAATAGATTCTATGAATGTGTCGGTTGCTGCAGGAATCCTTATTTTTGAGGCGAAAAGACAGCGCGGTTTTAAATAAAATCGCCATTTCTATGTTTTTTTACAACGACATAATTTCTTAAATTAAAACTGCAAAACAAATAAGTTGCCAAGACGTTAAAACACAAATATGACAGCAAACACGCTTTTTTATATCATTATCGCTATTATCATTATCGATTTTTTAGTAGATAAAATACTAGATGCTTTAAATGCCAAACATTATAATGATGTGTTACCTAAAGACCTTCAAGACGTTTATGACGAGACAGAATATAAAAAATCCCAACATTATAAAATCACTAATTATAGGTTCGGATTAATAACTTCTACTTTTTCTCTTCTATTGACTTTAGGTTTTTTGTTTTTTGATGGTTTTGAGTTTGTAGATACGCTTGCTAGAAGTTACAGCAACCATCCCATTGGTATCGCGCTTATTTTCTTTGGCATCATTATGATCGGGAGCGATATTTTAACCACGCCATTCTCTTATTACAGCACCTTTGTTATTGAAGAAAAATTCGGCTTTAATAAAACAACTGTTAAAACATTCTTTCTAGACAAACTTAAAGGCCTGTTAATGATGGCTATTGTTGGGGGTGGTATTTTAGCTTTAGTTATTTGGTTCTACCAGTTTGCTGGCAAACACTTTTGGCTTTATGCTTGGGCTTTAGTGGCTGTTTTTTCGTTATTTATGAACATGTTCTACTCCAAACTTATTGTACCATTATTTAATAAACAAACGCCTTTGGAAGCAGGAAGCTTGCGTGATAAAATCTCAGAATATGCGAAAACGGTCGGTTTTAAATTAGACACTATTTTTGTAATCGATGGCTCTAAGCGAAGCACAAAGGCCAATGCTTATTTTTCTGGTTTTGGTAGCGAGAAACGCGTAACCCTTTATGATACCTTGATTAATGATTTGGATGAAGATGAAATTGTGGCCGTTCTGGCACATGAGGTTGGACATTACAAAAAGAAACACATTATTTTTAATTTGTTCGCCTCTATTTTATTAACAGGAGTAACACTTTATATTTTATCCTTGTTTATTTCGAATCCCTTATTATCACATGCTTTAGGTGTGGAGATTCCAAGCTTCCACATAGGCCTGATTGCTTTTGGCTTGCTCTACTCCCCTATTTCTGAAATTACAGGATTGATTATGAATGTGTTTTCTAGAAAATTTGAATATCAAGCCGATGATTATGCAAAAAACACCTACAAGGCCGAGCCGCTTATTTCATCATTAAAAAAACTCTCTAAAAATAGTTTGAGCAATTTAACACCCCATCCTGCTTACGTATTTATGCATTATTCCCACCCAACGCTATTGCAACGGATGTTAAATTTACGAAAGTAGCCGTATTAAATAAATTAAATGGAACAGACTTTATTTAGGGCCTTAACTTTCAATTTCAAATGGGGCCGCGTTAACGATTGCAGCGGCATCCTTTTTTGAGGCACGAGAAAAAGATACAGCGGAAAGCGTGTTAAAACGCCCATAAAATCAAAAAAATAATCTTCTTTTATGAGATTCCTTGCTTTGTAGAGAGGAGAAACCAAAAAATAAATTATCTTTGCCGCTTGAAAACCCGAAAAGTCGGGTTTATATTCCTCAGGGCGAGGATGTGTTGCGGGAAGTTTAAGTTAAGTATGTCGATTCGCTTCTTTATGTAACACCACATAACACAATCGAATACTTATACAAGAATGAACACATTCCAAGATTTGGGTCTTAATGAAGACCTTTTAAAAGCCATTACCGATTTAGGATTTACAAAACCAAGCGAAGTACAGGAAAAATCTATTCCTATCCTTTTAGAAGGTGAAACCGATTTAGTGGCCTTGGCCCAAACGGGCACAGGAAAAACTGCCGCTTTTGGTTTTCCTATGTTACAAAAAATAAATATTGATAGCCGTACAACACAAGGCCTTATCTTATCGCCTACCCGTGAACTTTGTTTACAGATTACCAACGAAATGAAAAATTACGGTAAATACTGTAAAGGACTTAATGTGGTGGCTGTTTATGGCGGTTCTAGCATTACAGATCAAGCACGTGAAATTAAACGTGGCGCACAAATTATTGTAGCGACCCCAGGACGTATCAAGGATATGATAAGCAGACGTTTGGTGGATATTTCTAAAATTGATTATGCCGTTTTAGATGAAGCCGACGAAATGTTGAACATGGGCTTTTTTGAAGATATTACAGATATTTTATCCAATACGCCTAAAGAGAAGTCTACTTGGCTGTTTAGTGCTACGATGCCTAAAGAGGTTTCTATTATCGCTAAAAAATTCATGAATAGCCCGCAGGAAATTACTGTAGGGAATAAAAACGAAAGTACCAACCAAGTCTCTCACGAGTATTATTTGGTAAATGCAAGAGATCGTTATTCTGCCTTAAAGCGTTTAGCAGATACAAATCCTGATATCTTTTCAGTTATATTTTGTAGAACAAAACGTGACACCCAAAAAGTAGCCGAACAACTTATTGAAGACGGGTACAGTGCGGGGGCCTTACATGGGGATTTAAGCCAGAACCAAAGAGATTTGGTTATGAATTCTTTTAGAAAAAAACAAATACAAATGCTTGTGGCTACAGATGTAGCTGCCCGTGGTATTGACGTAGATGATATTACACACGTTATAAATTATCAACTTCCAGATGAACCTGAAATTTACACACACCGTTCTGGTAGAACTGGACGTGCTGGAAAGACAGGGATTTCTATGGTTATTGTTTCTAAAAGTGAAGTGCGCAAGATAAAAGGTATCGAGCGCATCATTAAAAAACAATTCGAGAAAAAAGAAATTCCAGATGGTATGGAAATATGCGAAGTGCAACTTATGTCGCTCGCCAATAAGATACACCATACCGAGGTTAATCACGAGATAGATAAGTATTTAGCCAGTATAAACGAATTGTTTGAAGAAACCAGTAAAGAGGAGCTAATTAAAAAATTCTTTTCTGTAGAATTCACTCGTTTTTATAACTATTACCAAAAATCTAACAACTTAAATGTTGCTGAAGGCTCGCAAGATAGCGGTGGACGAGATTTTTCAGGTGCTTCAAATTCCTCACGTTATTTTATAAACGTGGGTAGTAAAGATGGTTTTGACTGGATGAAACTAAAAGATTTCTTAAAAGAGGTCTTGGAACTTGGTAGAGACGATGTCTTTAAAGTTGAAGTTAAAGACAGTTTTTCCTTTTTTAACACAGAAAAAGAATTACAAGAAAAAGTTTTGGCCTTTTTTACAGATTACAAACACGATGGCCGTTTTGTTAATGTTGAAGTATCACAAAACCGTGATGGCGGCGGTGGCGGAAGACGTAGTGACAGACGCAGCAGCGGTGGTCGCGACGGCGGAAACCGTAGCGGAAGACGCAGTAGTGGCGGTCGTGATGACAAAAAAGGAGGTTTTAACAGAAGTGATAGACGCCGTAGTGAGGGCACCTCTAAACCCAGACGTTCCGATGGTGATTCTAAATCGAGTTCGGCATCATCAGATAGACCAAAGCGTTCTAGAAGATAATAACTAAGACGCCATTATAAAATTTCATTTTGAGTACAGTCCAGAGGTTTAAAAAACAATCTTCAGACTGTACTCAACTTGTTTTTGTTCTAATAAATCGATTAACGTTAAACTTATTTGTTAATTTTAAGTCAAATTAAAAACAAGGTATAAACTTTGCCATAAACTTTAGTATTTTTATACCTAAATCATTTTCAATGAAAAACTATCTGTTTCTTTTTATGTGTCTATTGGCGAGCGTCGTAAGTTTTGCCCAAGACGATACAGATAATACATTGATAAAAGCTATTGTGATTAATGCTGCAGATGACACGCCACTGGAAAGTGTAAACATTGTTAACCTTAACCAAGTTATTGGTACGGCAACTAACGCTAAGGGAGAATTCAAAATATCAGCAAAAGCAAACGACACATTACACCTCTCTTATTTGGGTTTTAAATCGATTAAAGTACGAGTTACCAATGACTGGTTAAAGTTTGGGAACACTAAAATTGCTTTAACCGAACTGGCCTTAGCACTAGAGGAGGTGGTTATTAATCAATTAAAACTAACAGGATACCTCGAAGTAGACATCAAGCAAGTACCAGCTGTAAACACAAATTACAGATACAGTATTTCGGGCCTTTCCAATACAGGGTATGAAGCCAATGCGCCTGGAACCCTTAATAAAATATTAGGATCTATTTTTAATCCTGCCGATTTTTTACACCGCATGTTTGGACGAAAACCCAATGAATTGCATAAGTTGAAAAAAATGAAGCAAGATGATGAAATAAGAAATCTTTTAGCCTCTCGTTTTGATCGCGAAATGCTGATGGTTTTATTAAAAGTGGACCGTGTAGATTTAGATGAAATTGTAAGCCAATGTGATTACTCTAAAGGCTTTATACAAACCGCGAACGATTTGCAGATTCTGGATGCCATTAGTGAGTGTTATGAAGAATACAAAGTACTTAGTAGAGGACGAAACAATCATATGTAATACATTATTAAAAAAAGAGTTATTCGCTCTTTTTTTAACACACACGGGTCATTTGACTTTATCCGCATAAAAACGAGCCACGATATCATCGTAGCTTTTAATGGTTTTCTTAATCCAGTCCATACGTTTTTCAAGGCTATTTTCATCAGAAAGTTGCCATGCTATATCTGTTTGCTTTAATTTTGTTGTTACATACTGTAAAATGATAGCCGCAGATACCGAAATATTCAAACTCTCGGTAAAACCCACCATAGGTATTTTTAAAAAGCAATCTGCTGCGTTTAAAACCTCTTCCGATAGTCCTTCTGTTTCTCTTCCAAAGAAAAAACATGCTTTTTTATGCACATCGAAATCCTGCAATTCGCAGGTATTACCGTGCGGTGTGGTGGCCACAATTTGGTAGCCTTTATGTTTTAAATCACTAATGCAATCTTTAACGCTATGGTATCTATTTAAATCCACCCACTTTTGTGCGCCCATAGCAATTTCTCTATCAATACGTTTAGAGTTAGATTCTTCCACAATATTTACTTCTTGAATGCCAAAAACGTCGCAAGTCCGTATTACGGCACTCGTATTATGAAGTTGGTAAACATCTTCTGTTGCAACGGTAAAATGCTTTGTACGTTGCGATAATACCGTTGTGAATTTTTCTCTTCGAGATGCTGTTAAAAAAGTCTCTAAATGGTCTAAAAGCTCAATATCAATCATGGCATAAAAATAAAAAACCAGACGGTTAAGTTGGTTTTTTTTTGCTGTTATTTATAGTTAACATTATTATTTTTGTTTAATTCGAAATTTGCATAACAAAAAAATCTGTTTTTTTAACTGAAATAAAACTTTATTGGGCCTCACACCAATAAGAGCATGAATATGCTTATATTATCTTTACAAAATATTTTACACATTCTTATGAAACATATTGTTGTACTTACGGGTGCTGGTATAAGCGCCGAAAGCGGTATTAAAACGTTTAGAGATGCCGATGGCTTATGGGAAGGGCATGATGTTATGGACGTAGCAACACCAGAGGGTTTTGCTAAAAACCCTTCACTGGTATTAGACTTTTACAATCAACGCCGAAAACAACTTTTGGAAGTTGCTCCCAATCAAGCTCATTTTGATTTAGCTGCTTTAGAAAAGGATTTTAAAGTAAGCATTATTACCCAGAATGTAGATGATTTACACGAACGTGCTGGAAGCAGCAAGGTTATCCATTTGCATGGCGAATTACTTAAAGCAAGAAGCACCCATAGTGATACGGATATTATGGATTGCCAAACGGATATACTTTTAGGCGATTTGTGTAAAAACGGGCATCAAATACGTCCACACATTGTATGGTTTGGAGAAGACGTTCCCATGATAGAAAAAGCTATGGCTATTTGCGAAACCGCAGACCTGTTGATTATTATTGGCACCTCTATGCAAGTTTATCCTGCAGCGGGACTAATGCATTACGTACCAGAACAAACACCTACCTATTTTATAGATCCAAAACCAAACGTAAAAAGCCAAAAACACTTAAGTGTTATTGCCGAAAATGCTACTATTGGAATGAGAAAAGTGTTCGAACTCCTAAAAACTGTTTAATGCTGTATTTCTTAATATTTATGGCACAGGTTTTAAATGCTATTGGGCTACGCCTTAAACACCCCTAAAAGTGTTAAAAAAACTACACCAACTTGAGAATAAATTTCTATAAAAAAACCGATTAAAATTAGATTTTAATCGGTTTTTTAAATTTATAACACTTCTATTATTATTTACTCAAGTACATTTTACGTCTGGAGTACAATTCATAAAACTGATCGTCTTTTAAATCGTCTATAAACAGAATACTTTCGCCAGTACTCTTCATTTCTGGTCCCAGTTTTTTATTTACATTATGAAATTTATTAAAAGAGAATACTGGTTCTTTTATTGCAAAACCTTTTAGCTGTGGGTTAAAATTAAAGTCTTTCACTTTTTTCTCGCCCAACATCACTTTAGTAGCAAAGTTCACATAAGGTTCTCCATAAGCTTTCGCAATAAATGGTACTGTTCTAGATGCTCTTGGATTCGCTTCTATAATATAAACCACATCTTCTTTAATTGCAAATTGTATGTTTATTAAGCCTACTGTATTTAAAGCCAAAGCTATTTTTTTAGTATGATCTTTAATTTGTTGCATTACAAACTCCCCAATAGTAAAAGGTGGTAGAATGGAATGACTATCTCCCGAATGAATACCGCAAGGCTCAATATGCTCCATAATTCCAATAATGTAAACATCCTCTCCGTCGCAAATAGCATCTGCCTCAGCTTCAATGGCACCGTCTAGATAATGATCCAACAATAATTGATTGCCAGGCATCTCACTTAACAAGTCGACCACATGTTTTTCCAATTCCTCTTTATTGATGACAATTTTCATGCCCTGTCCACCCAGTACGTATGATGGGCGTACTAATATTGGAAAATCCAAAACATCGGCAATGGCCGAAGCTTCGTCGGCGGTTGTAGCAATATCAAACCTTGGATAAGGGATGTTATTTGCTTTTAAAAGATTTGAAAACAAACCTCTATCTTCTGCCAAATCGAGGGCTTCATAGCTGGTTCCAATAATTTTGATACCGTATTTGGTTAACTTTTCAGCAAGTTTTAAAGCGGTTTGTCCACCAAGCTGTACTATAACACCTTCTGGTTTTTCATGCTTAATGATATCGTAAATATGCTCCCAGAATACAGGCTCAAAATATAATTTATCGGCAGTATCAAAATCGGTTGAAACCGTTTCTGGATTACAGTTGATCATAATGGTTTCATAACCACATTCTGCAGCCGCTAAAACACCGTGAACACAACAGTAGTCGAACTCAATACCTTGGCCAATTCGATTAGGGCCTGATCCTAAAACAATTACTTTTTTCTTAGCAGTAACAATGCTTTCATTATCGGCATAACGCTTACCATCTGCAGTTTCCATATCACTTTCAAAAGTTGAATAATAGTATGGGGTTTTTGCTTCAAATTCTGCTGCACAAGTATCGACCAATTTATACACACGTGTAACACCTAATTCCTCACGTTTACTATATACTTGACTTTCTAGACACTCTAGCATATGCGCTATTTGTCTGTCACCATATCCTTTTTGCTTCGCTTCAAGCAATAAATCTTTTTGAATGGTATCAATAGTATAAGTAGAAATTTCGTTTTTTAAAGAATGTAACTCTTCATATTGCTTTAAAAACCACATATCTATTTTCGTGATTTCGTGGATTCTACTTAAAGGAATCCCCATGGCAATAGCATCGTAAATAATAAAAACCCTATCCCAAGATGCATGTGTAAGCTTTTCAATGATTTGGTCGTAATTTCTATTTTCCTTTCCATCGGCACCTAAACCGTTACGTTTAATTTCAAGAGACTGTGTCGCTTTGTGTAGTGCTTCTTGGAATGAACGGCCAATACCCATCACTTCTCCAACAGATTTCATCTGCAGGCCTAAAGTTCTGTCCGATCCTTCAAATTTATCAAAATTCCAACGTGGTATTTTTACGATAACATAATCTAAGGTCGGCTCGAATAATGCCGAAGTAGATTTTGTAATTTGGTTGTTCAATTCATCTAAATGATACCCCAAGGCTAGTTTAGCAGCTATTTTCGCAATAGGATATCCTGTTGCTTTACTAGCTAAAGCTGAAGAACGGGATACACGTGGATTAATTTCAATGGCAATGATATCTTCATTTTCATCTGGAGAAACAGCAAACTGCACATTACATCCCCCAGCAAAATCACCAATACTTCTCATCATATGGATGGCCATATCACGCATTCTCTGGTACGTTCTATCACTTAAAGTCATGGCAGGTGCCACCGTAATGGAATCTCCAGTATGGATACCCATAGGGTCCATATTTTCGATGGAACAAATGATAACGACATTATCATTTGCATCTCTAAGAAGTTCCAACTCGAACTCTTTCCACCCGATTAATGCTTTATCGATCATAACCTCGTGGATGGGTGAAATTTCCAATCCGCGTGTTAATAACTCATCAAAATCTTCTTGTTTGTGCACAATAGACGCTCCAGCGCCCCCTAGAGTAAAAGAAGCCCTAATCACCAACGGGAAACCGAACTCCTGTGCAATCTCTTTTCCTTTTAAGTAAGAAGTTGCCGTAGCTTGTGGAGCCATTGGAATGCCAATTTTAAGCATAAGTTCCCTAAACTTCTCTCTATCTTCTGTAATGTTTATAGCATCAATATCTACACCGATAATATCAACATTAAAGTCTTTCCAAATGCCTTTTTCGTCTGCTTCAATACATAAGTTTAAAGCAGTTTGACCACCCATTGTGGGTAAAACGGCATCAATTTGCGGGTGTTCCTGCAAAATTTTTACAATCGATTTTGTAGTGAGGGGTAGCAAGTAAACATGATCAGCCATTGTTGGGTCTGTCATGATTGTTGCTGGATTGGAATTGATAAGAATGGTTTCAATACCATCTTCCCTTAGCGAGCGAAGCGCTTGAGTTCCTGAGTAATCAAATTCACATGCTTGCCCAATTACAATAGGGCCTGACCCAATAATTAGTATCGATTTTAAGTTTGGATTTTTCGGCATTTTTCCTTGTTATATGTTGTCTTTTAATTTGTTACAAAAATAAAAATCATTAGATATAAAAAAAGGCGTTACACTTAAGTAACACCTTTATATTATTAACAATTGTTAATCATTATTTTTTATGTCTTGTTTCAGATGACACAGATAATTTTTTTCTTCCTTTAGCTCTTCTACGCGCTAAAACCTTTCTGCCGTTAGCAGATGCCATTCTTTCTCTGAAACCATGTTTATTTTTTCTCTTTCTTTTCGAAGGCTGAAATGTTCTTTTACTCATTATCGTGTATCTTTAAATCTGAATAGTGAATTTTTTTGTAAATTGGCTTTCTCTCAAACCGAGGGCAAATATACAAAGCCTTTATTACTTTGCAAATCATTTTCAAAAAAATATTTTAATTTAAATTCGAATATCATAAAACACCTCGAACATCACTATTTATTTGGGGTTATCACCTTACTTTTGTTAAATAGGTATGCCTTACATTCCATAAAAATTTAGTTTCTTTGTACTAAGAATAGAAAATTCAGGTTAATAAAGGTTGGTTTTGACTAAAAATCAGTCTGTTTTTATTATATTATAAACACCATGTACAACAAAATTATAAAACTCATTATTGCAGCTGGCATTATTGCATATGCTGTGTATCTTTTTACCGAAGGCTATATTGGTAATGGTATTATGCTCATTCTTTTATCCTTCATTTTTATCTTTTTATATTTTAAAAATGAATTCATACTCCTAGCCTTTTTAAGACTACGTAAACAAGATTTTGAGGGCGCCAAAAAATGGCTGAATAAAATCAAAAATCCTGAGGCCGCTTTGGTTAAAAAACAACAAGGCTACTACAATTATCTTCACGGTTTAATGGTGTCGCAAACCAATATCAATGAATCCGAACGCTACTTTAAGAAGGCCATTCAATTAGGATTGTCCATGGACCATGATATGGCGATGGCAAAACTAAATTTATCGGGTATTGCGTTCTCTAAACGAAGAAAACAAGAAGCACAAAAACTACTATCTGAAGCACAGAAATTGGACAAGCAAGGCATGTTGACCGACCAGATTAAAATGATGAAAGACAACATGAAACGTGCGCAAGCCCCTAATCAGCATTATGGTGCGAGTGGCTCGATTAGAGCTCAAAAAAGAAGAGGATAAACGTTAACACCTCATTTTAACCTCATGCCTTTCTCATAACCTTCTGGAATTAAATACCATAAGGATTTTACAAGTAGCAACCTCGGTGAAAAAACTGAGGTTTTTTTGTTTATCAACTTTTCAATGGGCTATTAAAATCAGTATGGCCTTTCTTTTAAAAGGCATTTTAGAGATATCCCCATCCTGCTAAATATCAAAGCATCAGAATTTATTATTTGTATTTGGTCTAAATAAGATTTGAATTTTTCATTTTCATTTTTATATTTGCAAACTATTTAAATTCAATCTAAATAATTTGCACTTATAATATCATGTATAAAAAGCTAAGTTTACTTTTGGTTTTGGCGGTTCAATTAACATTTTCACAATCCAAAATAACAGGTACCATTACAAACGAAAATAAAGAAGCCGTACCCTTTGCTACTATAATAATGGAAGGGTCTACAAAAGGAACCTACGCAAACGAACAAGGCTATTTTGAGTTTACAAATATTTCGTCAGGACATTACAACATCCAAGTATCTGCCGTAGGATATAAATCTACTGTTAAGAGTGTTCTTTTGAAAAACGACGAAACCATTGCCCTATCGTTTAACCTTATTAGCGATTCGCTATTAGACGAAATCGAACTTTTCGGAAACCGACACAAACATCCGGATAAAATTGAAGCACTTACCCGATTGCCCCTAGCACCATATGAACAAATACAAAGCATTTCTATCATATCGGAAAAAGTTATTGAACAACAGGGAAACCTTAGCATTTCAGACGCTACAAAAAACGTGCCTGGAGTGTATACGTTTGCAACGTATGGCAATAAAAGAGAAAGCATGTCGTCTCGTGGATTTAGAGGAATTCCGATATTAAAAAACGGTGTTCGTGTCCATTCCGATTTTAGAGGCACAGGTATCTTAACCGATATGCAAGGCGTAGACAATATTCAAGTGTTAAAGGGCGCTGCATCTATCACACAAGGTGTTGCAACAGACCTAGGAAGCCCCGGGGGCGTTATAAATATTGTAACGAAAACACCCAAATATTATTCTGGTGGAAACGCTTCACTTCGCATCGGTAGCTATGGACAAGCCCGAACCACTTTTGACGTTTATGGACCTGTTTTAAAAACAGACAACCTAGCCTTTAGAATCAATGGTGCTTTAGAACGTGCCGATGGTTATAGAGCAGGTATAACATCCGATCGTTTTTACATCAATCCTTCCTTGGAATGGAAACTGGATGAGAAAACCACCCTAACCCTAGAAATGGATTATTTTGATGATAGTAGAACGCCAGATGTGGGTACTGTAAATTTAGGTGAAAATGACGTCAATGCTATTTACAATTTGCCTTATGATCGCTTCTTAGGTTTTGAAAATGATAAGTCTCTAACTCATAATGCGACCTATTCGGTTAGGTTTAATCATAATTTAAGCGATAAATTAAGCTTAAAAGCGGCCTTATACAAATCTAGTTTAGAATTAGATGATAAAGGAGCTAGTATGGGAACCGTTATAGAGGATGGGTTTGGAGACCCAATATACAACCAACGGAATCGGGGCTATTCGATCTCTACCAGAAATGATGACAATAGCGTTCTTCAAATTGATTTAGTTGGAGATAACCTTCAAACTGGCAGCATTTTGCACACCTTCCAAGTGGGTTTTGATTATAGAAACACAAGCTTTAACACCACAAGCCAAAGCATTTCCAATGTAGATGTTATAGATGTCTTTAACGCTAATACTAGAATATTGCCTGGCAATTTAGCCTTTGGACCCCAAGCCGAATCTGGGTCAGCATCTAGGGCATTAGGGGTAGTGGCACAAGATGTGATAACATTTAACTCTTGGTTAAAAACCTTTTTAGGATTTCGGTACAGTAAAACACAAACCTCAACTGCAACAGAAACGACAGAAAGTGATGCTTTTAACCCTTTAGCAGGCATTATCTTAACTCCTATTGAAAATATTAATGTTTTTGCATCTTACACCAACAGCTCTTACCCTAGAACTGGAACCCGATTGGATATCAATGGAAATCCATTGGGCAATGAACGCTTTGATCAATTTGAAACAGGCATAAAAACCAATTGGCTAGACAGTCGTTTAAGATTTAACTTCACCTTCTTTAAAATCAACAATAAAGATATTAACCTACCGGTTTACGACGCTAATTGGATTGCTACGGGATATTATGAAAAAGGTGGTAATGACGAACGTAAAGGCATTGAAGTTGAGCTTATCGGACGGGTTTTAAATAATTTAGAACTTATTGCTGGATACTCCTATATAGATGCACAATATAAAGAACATAGCTCTTATGTATATGGATCTGCCCCACTAAACACACCAAAGCACACCTATAATGCCTACGCCAATTATAAGTTTAAAAACAACCTGGAAGGCCTATCCTTAGGTGCTGGTATCTACTTTACTGGAGAACGCCCCATAAATGATTGGAGCGCAGGACCTGTAACCCATGAAGGTATTGTGCCTAATCAAAAGCCATTTAATGTTGGGGCTTATACTCAAGTAAATTTACAAGCGGCATATCAATTTACCACGCACTGGCACCTCAGGTTCTTACTGAACAATGTGTTTAACGAAATAGGATACAATGCTTACCGTACCAGTTATATCAACCAAACAGACCCGAGAAATTTTGCTGGGGTACTAACCTATAAATTCTAGCGAGTACCTAATAGACCATATAAGCATACTATAAAGCAACGACATGTTTTTATGGTAAAAAAAAATAAAATTCATATGAAAAAAAACAATTATAGCCTAAGAAAATTTATAAATGATATTCATCTATGGCTTGGACTGGCCAGTGGTATCGTCCTTTTTTTGGTCTGTTTTAGTGGCACTATTTTAACTTTTGATGATGAAATAAAAGCTTTATTTACTGATAAAGTCGCTATAGATGCCTCTGTTTCTGAAAAAGCATCTGTTGCGAGCTTGATCCAGACCTTAGAACAATCCAATCAAGGCTATATTACAGGCTTAACATTGCCATCAAATACCGATGTGCCTTATGAATTCTCTGTTAAGAAAGATTTAAAGGAACGTCGAGGCTCGCAAGTTCTAGTGAACCCCTATACCTCGAGCGTCCATAGCGTTGAAAAAACCCGTGCAGATGCTTTTATGATGAGCATGTTCAAATTGCACAGGTGGCTACTTTTAGATATTGCTGTAGGCAGACCTATAGTAGGAATTGCAACTATTATTTTTCTGGTTCTTGCCATTTCTGGAATCGTATTATGGTTTCCAAAAAAAATAAAATGGAAAACCGTTAAACATGGTTTTAAAATAAAAACCAATGCCAACTGGAAACGAATTAACCATGATTTACATAATACTTTAGGTTTTTATGCTTGTGTTTTTATCTTAATTATGGGAATTACAGGATTATGTTGGTCTTTTGAAGGCTATAAAGACTTATTAGGACGTATAATGGGCACAAAAATATTCGATAGAACCTCAACAGAATTTGAAATACCCAAAACCGCTGAAAACGATATAATTTCTATTGACGAAGCTTTGGCCATTGCAAACACCACTTTAAACTATCCTGGCGAGCTGTCTGTTTCTTTTCCTAACAAAAAAAACAATTACTATACGTTTAGAAAATCAAATGATAACAACTGGTCTCCAGTAACACGCGACAATCTCTATATGAGCCTTAACGGAACTGTTTTAGCTGTAGAATGGTTTAAAGAAAAGCCATTAAACGTGAGAGTAGCCGCCTTAATAAAACCTTTGCATACAGGTGAAATTTATGGCCAGTTCTCTAAGATTATTTATTTTTTAGCTTGCTTGATAGCCACTAGTCTTCCGGTAACGGGCACTATTATTTGGATCCATAAGCTGAAAAAAAAGAAAAAGAAAAAAAAGCTCTAAACCCACGCTAAAGTAAGCGCTCTTACAAAAGAAGATAGACCATAAATACAAAACGTAAATTCAAGCATCGTACTTTAGACTTTGGCTGCTTGAATTTACGTTTTATATTTGAACCTGTTTTACCGCTAATCACGGATTATAAAGTCACTAGTTCTAAATCTTCTAAACATGTTGTTTTAAGGTTTTGACTTTATTCTGATCATAAATAAAAGCATGGCTTTCAAAATTAAGGTTAAAACTACTGTAATCTATAATGGAACTCCCTACTCTTGATAATGTATCATCAGCAACTCATTTATATCGTATGCATCGGTAAGATTCACGCTATCGATAAACGTTATTTCACAAAGGTTACGGCATCATTCATCTTCTAGTTCGTTTACTAAAACATGCATACAGAAATGAGAAGGAAAAAAATGCTGAACGACACTTTTATCTAGCATTCGTTTCATTTTAAACGAAACCTTACGGCCTACATCATCATAAAACAAGCCAACTAGACCCTGACCACGTTTTTATTATAATAAAACGAATACCTCCGTTTCTATTTGACCTGCTTTAAACGTATAATTTCATATACTCTTGGACTATTCAATAGCGCTTCTCAATTTAAATCACAGCACATTGCCGTTTTCAATAATGGAAACAACCATTAGCTTCTATATTAGCGCATGTTCACTAATACACAAAAGCTTAACAGGATTTATCTTAGCGTTTAGATATGCATCACCCCGTTCTGCTTTATAAAATATATTATAGCGATTATTGATAATAACCCGCTTTTGGGATACTAATATCGTATTTTTTTCTTGATTTGTTAATTAAGTGCGGTTCACGCAACCAAGGGTTATGGATTTTCAAAATTTTGTAATTGATACCGAAATTTTGAGCAAATTTAGAAAAATCGGTTACTGCTGTATCTAAACTAACGGTATAGGTAGGTACATCACTATAAAGGTCTTTTTCTCTAAAATTAAAGCCATAAGTATCCGGATTGCTTAGAATTTCCTTTAAAGCAACAATACGAAACATATAGCGCCCCGTTTCTTCTCCAAGTAACAAATCGTAATAATCTGTTACACGTTGCTCTTTTAAGCGTCTTGAAATACCATAATTCCCAGCATTATAAGCAGCAGCTGCCAATGTCCATGACCCAAGTTCTCTTTTAGATTTTAATAAATACTTACATGCAACCTCTGTCGATTTTTCAAGATGGTAACGTTCATCAACGTTATCATTAACTTCTAAACCATTCTCCTTAGCGGTAGCAGGCATAATTTGCCAAACCCCTCTTGCTCCAGCAGGCGATACCACATTTACCAAACCACTTTCAATAACAGCCAAGTATTTAAAATCATCTGGAACTCCATATTTTTTTAAAATAGGCTCTATAGTAGGGAAGTATTTTTTAGCGCGTTTAAACATTAACAAACCATTGGATTGCCAATATGTATTTACCAATAATTCTCTATCCATACGCTCGTAAACATCTGGGTCTTTTAAAGGTACTGGCTCACCCGCAAAATTTAAATCTTGGGGCACTTGCAAGGCATATACATTGTAGCCATTTATCAGTTTTTTTTCAAAATTCTCATCTGTGGGCGCATCTTGTAGCGCATAAATAAACAAGGCAGATAAACTTAATAATCCTACAAACACAAGCGTTCTTTCAATGGTCTTCATCATTCAATTTTTTTTTTAATAAAGGTATACTATTTTGTTTAGTTTTCTAAAATAATACGAGGTAAATTGGCATTGAACCATTTGTATTTACTGATAATCATAATGTGCGTTGCATTTTTTAAGGTGATGCAATTTGAAATATGTTTTATAGGAAACACAAAATCGTTTTCGCCATGAATATGGATGATATTGGGAATCACATTTTCCTGTTCCCAACACACCACTTTTTCAATAGCCCAATTCAAATATTTAGCATCTGGAACCGATAAATATTTTTGGTATAAATCTAATCGTTTCATAACATTTTTTCCAAAAGCATATTTAGCCAAAGTGTCCATATTGTTTACTAACTGGGTGGGCAGCAATTTATATGCTTTTGTTATTTTAGCAAGCCTCATTCTTTTAGGTAACTCGTGCATGGTTTTAACACTAGAAATAATTATCAGATTTCGCACTTTAATCTGTTTGCTCATTTCCTGTACTACAATGCCACCAAAAGAAACCCCTACCAACACCACATTATTATGCGTTACATGGCTTAGCATTCGTGAAGCATATGCTTCGATAGTCTCATTGCTATTGGGGATTAACCACTCCAATAAATGAATTTGGAATTGGTCTTTAGGCAATTTGATGTGTTCAAATATCCTTGGACTTGCGGCCATTCCGGGCATGAAATAAACATGTATTAACGGCTGAATCATAAGGTATTATGCTTCTATTAACTTTATTATAACAATTTTTTTTCGTACTTTTGCACAAAGTTATAGAATAGTGCTCACTATTTTAAAGGTTCCTTAAAAAATAAAACAAAATGCCATGTTTGAAGCTGCTGAATTAATAGACAATGATTTTTTACGTCAATTTGAGATTAAAATAGACGAACATTTAGCTAAAATTGAGTACTCGTTACAGGAGCGAAAGATATTTTTAACAAAACTTATCATTCCAGAGGAAATTAATAATGAAGCGTTTAGTAAAGAGTTTTTAACGCTTGTTTTCGAACAAATTGAAGAGCGTAATTTAAGTGTTATGCCTACATGCCCTGTAATAGCTAAATTTGTAAGAAGCAACAGAAAGTATAAACGCATGCTTCCTGTTGGGGTAAGAATATGATTTCCTATAACCCTCGCTTGCTTTAGGCATCTCCCTTAAGATATAAAATAAAAAAAACTGAAGTTTCACGCTTCAGTTTTTTTTTGGTTTATGTTGCAAATTCCTTTACAAATTCAAATCTCACCAAGCCATCGGCATCAATTTCTGTCAACACAACTGGATGTAAGGTGTTTACATATTCTGGATTCCACGGCGTTTTTACTTTTACATAGTTTTCCGTAAACCCATGTATAAAACCTTCTTTATTCTCACTTTCAAACAAAACCGTTCTAGTGGTGCCCAACTGGCTTTCATAAAAAGCACGACGCTTTTTTACGGATAGCCCACGGAGCATCTTACTTCGCTTACTCCGTATGTTTCCAGGCACAACGCCCTCCATTTCAACAGCCTCGGTATTATCTCGTTCCGAATAGGTAAACACGTGTAAATATGAAATATCCAACGCATTTACAAAGTTATAGGTTTCTAAAAAATGGGCATCCGTCTCCCCAGGGAACCCAACAATCACGTCTACGCCAATACAGGCATGTGGCATTACGTCTTTTATTTTGGCCACTCTATCGGCATACAGCTCCCGCATGTAACGCCGTTTCATCTTTTTAAGAATCTCATTATTGCCACTCTGCAAAGGAATATGGAAGTGCGGCACAAAAGCTCTAGATTTTGACACCAAATCGATGGTTTCATTTTTTAATAAATTAGGCTCAATGGAAGAAATCCGAAGCCTTTCAATACCTTCCACTTTATCCAATTCCCTTACTAAATCTAAAAACGTATGTTCATGTTTTTTATTTCCAAATTCCCCTTTACCATAATCGCCTATATTAACTCCCGTTAATACAATCTCTTTTATGTTTTGCGAAGAGATTTCCCTAGCATTCGCTATTACACTTTCCATAGTATCACTTCTAGAAATACCACGAGCCAAAGGTATCGTGCAGTAAGTACACTTATAATCGCAACCATCTTGCACCTTTAAAAATGCACGCGTTCTATCACCTATCGAGTAACTGCCCACATAAAAATCGGCTTCTTCAATTTCACAGGAATGCACTTCTCCAAAATCATTCTTCGAAAGATCATTTAAATAATCAGTAATCTTAAATTTCTCTGTTGCACCAAGCACCAAATCCACGCCATTAACATCCGCCAGTTCTTGGGGCTTTAGCTGAGCATAGCAGCCTACAGCAGCAACAAACGCTTTCGGGTTTGCTTTTTGCGCCTGTTTTACAATGCTTTTAAAACGTTTATCAGCATTTTCGGTTACAGAACATGTATTGATAACGTAGATGTCTGCATTTTCAGAAAAATCCACCCGATCAAAACCTTCATCTGTAAAGTTCCTGGCAATGGTCGAGGTTTCTGAAAAATTTAATTTGCAGCCTAAGGTATAAAATGCGACTTTTTTATTCATTTTTATTTTCATTTCCATGCCATCCGAAATCTCTTTATATTTACATTCTAAAAATTCCCGTTTTACAGGAATTAAGTCTGCAAATTTACAACTAATAACTTATATGATAAAACCGTTTTCAGCCCAAATAATTAGTTATTTATCAATTGGTTGTATAGCTTTATTATTTTTTTCTTGTAGAAATAAGGTAAATTCGGATAAGAGCCATTTGGTTTTTCGATATAATGAGCACAAAAATATTGGATCGTTAGACCCTGCTTTTTCAAAAGATTTGGCCGATATATGGGCCACCAACCAATTATTCAATGGATTGGTTCAAATGGATGAAAACCTTAACGTACAGCCTTCTATTGCTAAAAGCTGGAAGGTTTCTGAAGACGGACTCACCTATTCTTTTTCACTTAGGCAGGACGTTTTTTTCCACAAGCACAAAGTGTTTGGTAAAGAAGCTACCAGAACAGTAAAAGCTTCCGATTTTGTATATAGTTTAAATCGGTTGCTTGACAAGCAAATAGCGTCTCCAGGAAGCTGGGTTTTAAGTAAGGTCGCTAATTTCCATGCCGTAAACGACACGCTCTTTCAAATTCAATTAAAACAAGCCTTTCCAGCATTTTTAGGATTACTCACAATGAAGTATTGCTCGGTGGTTCCTAAAGAAGTTGTTACGCATTATGGGGCTGATTTCAGGTCTAATCCCATTGGTACAGGACCTTTCAAATTTAAACGATGGGAAGAAAACATCAAATTGGTGTTTAGAAAAAACAAGCGCTATTTTGAACAGGATTTAAAAGGCCGGCCCTTACCATATTTGGAAGCCATAGCCATAACTTTTTTACCCGATAAACAAAGTGAGTTTTTACAGTTTTCTCAAGGGAATATCGATTTTGTTTCGGGATTGGATGCCTCTTACAAGGATGAGATTTTAACGGCAAATGGCAAGTTAAGACCTCAATATGCCAAAACTAAAAATATGATTCGAGGTCCCTATCTAAATACCGAATATTTGGCTTTTTATATGGATTCTAAAGTTCCTGAAATACAATCAGAATTATTGAGGAAAGCCGTAAACTATGGTTTTGACAGAAAAAAAATGATGGTTTATTTACGAAATGGTGTGGGCATACCGGCAGAGGGAGGTTTTATACCGAAAGGACTGCCTGGGTTTAACAAAGCTATTGGCTTCACTTATCGGCCCGAAAAAGCAAAACAATTAGTGGCCCAATTTAAAAAAGAGACCGGAAACCAGACCCCTACAATACACCTTACTACCACTAGTAATTATTTGAGTTTTTGTGAATTTATACAACGGGAACTCCAAAAAACAGGATTAGCAGTTAATATAGACGTCATACCCCCAGCCACCTTAAAAGACGCAAAAGCTAATGGAAAATTAGATATGTTTCGAGCCAGTTGGATAGCCGACTACCCCGATGCAGAAAACTACCTGTCTTTATATTACAGTAAAAATTTCGCTCCCAATGGCCCAAACTACTCCCATTTTAAGAACAAACAGTTTGACACCTGGTACGAACACGCATTTACAGAAACCGATTTAAAAAAAAGGGCCTTGCTATACTCTCAAATGGATAGTCTAATCATGCAGCAAACCCCTATTGCACCACTTTTTTATGACGAAGTGGTTCGCTTTACAGGGAAAAACGTAAGTGGATTAGGTATTAATCCTGTTAATTTATTAGATTTGAAATGGGTTAAAAAAGAAAGGACATATTAGTGTACAGCTTTAAACCCTATTAAGAATAAAAATCCATACGTTTTATCTTTTTCTCCTTTACAAGGCCAATGGTTATAAGATACATGGCTACGCTATAAAAGATCATGATCAAAGGGTCCTGAAGTGGCAAATCTGTCTTAAATATTTTTATAACCATCATGCTTTCCGAAAACAAATACAAAATAACACCAACAAGCACATAGACATAACTACATTTATCTACCAAGCTGCTTCTTATAAATGCAAATTGAAAAAGCAATAGTGATAAAAAAAAGCTAAGTAAGGCGGGTATAAAAAAACCTCCTAAACTATCATACAGAAAGCATACCATCCAAACCGTATATATAAAAATAATTATAGAAAAAGGAATTAGTTTAGAAACCTCAAAATCGGATTTATGAGAGAATTTCAGACTTAAAAATAATTTAGCGAGCGAAAAAAAAAGGAGGCTTGCTCCAAAATAAAACATGTTGGTGTCATTTATAATGAGTATCGTTCCTATTAAAAAACTCAATAAGCCCCAAAAAACAAATTTCTTCTTTTCTTTATCAATCTCTGTATTATTTAGATAATAGTAAATGAACAGGGACAACACTATAGGAGGCTTGGATATAAATCTATAAGGAAATTCAGGACACTTTAGCTTCACTAAAATATCTATAGTAAGTATTACAAAAAAAAGTAAAGTAAACTTTTTTTCATTCTTTAAAACATGTAACATTTTAATCGTTTTGGGGCAATAATATAATTGTAGGTTGCCGCAAAAGTAAAGAAAAGATTCACGAATCTTAAATTATTCTTATATGAAGTCTTTTAAGAAAAACTCTTTTTTTAAAAGACTCCCTTTACCTCTATAACGTATAAATATTAAGTGTCCTTTCTTATCTCTATAGAAAGCGTATTTTGCTTTCATATTCTCCTTATAGATATCCAAGTGTTTAAAATATGGAAGACATAAAAAAACCTCCAAAAGAGGAGGCTTGTACAACATTATAATCAGATATCGTAAAAATAGCAGAAGGACTGATAACATAAAAAGCCCCACAGTCTAGACTAATTTTTATCGTCTAAATTTTTTAGTCTCTTCAAAGACGTGTCCCAATATAGCCTCGTCTTGTGGACTAAGTTCTTCATTATGTCTAGCCATAACAGCTCTTGCTACATCAATAGCTTTTTGTAATAAATAAGTTGAAAAACCGCTACTGCCGCCCCAACTAAAACTAGGAACAAAGTTTCTGGGATATCCACTTCCATAAATATTAGCGCTTACCCCTACTACTGTCCCCGTATTAAACATGGTATTGATACCACATTTACTGTGATCGCCCATCATCAACCCACAGAATTGCAAGCCTGTTCTTGCAAAACCTTCCGTATTATAATTCCACAAGCGAACCTCGGCATAATTGTTTTTTAAATTTGAACTGTTGGTATCTGCTCCTAAATTGCACCATTCACCTAAAACAGAATTACCTAAATAGCCATCATGACTTTTATTAGAGTTCTCAAAAATAACAGTATTATTAATTTCACCTCCAACTTTAGAGTAGGGTCCGATTGTAGTAGCGCCATACACCTTGGTGCCTAATCTTATAAGAGAGTTTTCACATAGCGCTAGAGGCCCTCTTACGAGAGTTCCCTCCATGATTTCTGAATTTTTGCCTATGTAAATAGGACCTTCAGACGCATTTAAAGTTACAAACTCTAATTTAGCACCTGGTTCAATGAATATGTTCTCGGGTGCAATTACGTTGTTACTTGCAGGAATAGGTTCCGATATTCTCCCTTTCGTAATCAAATTAAAATCGGTTTGAATTACTTTTGCATTTTTAGAAAAGATATCCCAAGTGTTTTCTATTTTTAGAATATCATTCTTGAACTCGATAATCTCATAAGCATCAAAATCGATAGCATCCTGTGTGTCTTTAGAAAAAAAAGCAATCACCTCATCTGCTTGGAAAACAGCTTGGTTTTCTTTTAACCCCATAATCAACTCTGCCAATTCCAGATTAGGGATACAGGAAGCGTTTATCATAATGTTCTCCTCCATCTCCACCATAGGGTACTTATCAGACAAATAGTCTTCCGTTACGGTCGTGGTTGTAGATTCTAAAAAAGTCTCCCATTTTTCGCGAATCGTAAGAATACCAATCCTTATATCGGCAACAGGCCTAGTAAAGGTAAATGGTAACAGGTTATCACGGTAAGGGCCATCAAACAAGATATAATTCATAAAAAAATTTAAAGTTGCTCTCTAGATTAGAACTTTTTGTTTATCAATTCAAAAGTAAAAATGAACAGAAAATCAAAAAAGCCTTCAAGATTATCTTGAAGGCTTCAAATATATATTATTTACTAAAGTTATTTTTTAAATTTAGCATATTTGTTTTTAAACTTATCAATACGACCAGCTGTATCAATCAATTTAGATTTTCCAGTATAAAATGGATGAGATGTTCGTGAAATCTCCATTTTAACCACTGGATACTCTACACCATCAACTTCAATAGTCTCACTGGTTTTTGCAGTAGATTTTGTTAAAAAAACATCTTCGTTAGACATATCTTTAAATGCTACTAACCTATAATTTTCTGGGTGGATACCTTTTTTCATCGCGTAATGCTTTTTATTCTTTTCAATTTTCGAAGTGCAAATTTAAGTAATTTTTGTAATAAGGCAATACTTTTTGTTTTTTATTTTACTTTTAATACTCTGTTTTACTAATTTTGCTTATTAATCAAGTATTCTATACTAATAAATACCGATAATTATGCCTTCACAATCGCTTTCCCCAGGAAAATTCGCCACCAATTACGGACTCATTTTAGGGGCTGTCATGATGTTAATTACCATAATTACATATGCCACAGGCATGGCTATTGAGGCTGTACAATGGCCCAATTATATATACTACATCATCTTCCCTATTGTAATCCTCTATGTTATAAGCGCTTACAAAAAACAGAACGCAGGGCTCCTTACCTTGTCCGAGGCTTTAAAAATAGGCGTTACCATAGCGGTTATCAGTGCCCTTGTAAATGTTGTTTATGGTTTGATATTCCATTATATCATCGATCCTCAATTTGCATCGCAACTAACGGAAAGAATCGGTGAAAAGATGTTAGAAAATCAAAGTATAAGTCCTGAAATGGTTGAAAAACAAATGGAAATGATGAAAAAATTTCAAAATCCATTAATTGGTTCGGCGATTTGGGTAGCCTTAAGCGCTATTTTCGGACTCCTATATTCTTTAGTAGGGGGGGTAATAATGAAAAAAGAAGACTAGTCAGGCTTAAAAAAATTCTGTATTTTTGAAAAGAATTTACAAGTAAGATACATGAATATATCTGTAGTTATTCCACTACTTAACGAAGAAGACTCCTTAAAAGAATTATATGATTGGATTGCAAAAGTTATGCAATCCAATCGTTTTTCATATGAAATCATTTTTATTGATGACGGTAGCACAGATAAATCATGGGAAATAATCTCAAATTTATCTTTAAAAGACGTGCACGTAAAAGGGATTCATTTTTTTAAAAACTTCGGGAAATCGCAAGCCTTACATGCTGGATTTGAAAAAGCGCAAGGAGACGTAGTAATCACTATGGATGCAGACTTACAAGATAGCCCAGACGAAATTCCAGAATTATACCATATGATCTCTAAGGAAGGACTCGATTTGGTATCTGGATGGAAAAAGAAGCGCTACGATTCTGTGATTTCTAAAAACCTGCCATCTAAGCTCTTTAATTGGGCCGCAAGAAAAACATCTGGTGTTAAATTAAACGATTTTAACTGCGGACTTAAAGCTTATAAAAAAGAAGTCATAAAAAACATTGATGTATATGGTGAAATGCACCGATACATTCCTGTACTTGCTAAAAATGCGGGGTTTACAAAAATTTCAGAAAAAATAGTCCTGCACCAAGCACGAAAATACGGTGTAACTAAATTTGGAATGGATCGTTTTGTTCACGGATTTTTAGATTTAATCACCATTTGGTTTTTATCTCGTTTTGGCAGACGCCCTATGCATTTATTTGGAGCTTTAGGATTTATCATGTTTGCAATAGGTTTTGGCTTTTCCGTGTACCTTGGTGTAGACAAAGCATTTCTAAACCCTGCTGGCAGACTTATAACCCAACGCCCTCAATTTTACATAGCGCTTTCTACCATGATTATTGGAACACAGTTTTTTGTTGCTGGTTTTTTAGGTGAAATTATCCTGAGAACAAAACAGGATAAAAAACGCTACTTAATTAAAGATGAATTAAATTTTTAAATAATAAACTTAAAACCGTGTCATTCGGTTCAAAATATTAACTTTATAAGGATTATCCTTTTCAAAATATAGACCTTTTAAACACATTTAAAACATGATACACATCGAACCAAAAATTTTAGACCGTATTAATACGTGGTTAACCCCTACTTTTGATGAGGACACTCAGGCTTTTATCAAAAACAGCATTGCCAACACCCCTAAAGAAATCCAAGAAAGCTTTTATAAAGACTTAGAGTTTGGAACAGGAGGCATGCGCGGTATCATGGGAGTTGGTACAAACAGGATAAACAAATACACATTAGGCAAAAGTACACAAGGCTTAAGTGATTATTTACATAAATCTTTTCCAAACGAGCCCTTAAAAGCCGTGATTGCTTATGATTGTAGGCACAATAGTAAAACTTTAGCCAAATTAGTTGCCGATGTATTCTCCGCAAATGGGATTAATGTTTATCTGTTTGAGGATTTACGGACCACCCCAGAATTATCGTTCGCAGTACGGCACCTAGACTGCCATTGCGGTATCGTTTTAACAGCCTCTCACAATCCACCAGAATATAACGGCTACAAAGTTTATTGGCAAGATGGCGGACAATTGGTGCCCCCGCATGATGAAGGCGTCATCAATTTAATAAACGCATTGGATTATTCTAAAATAAAATTTGAAGCCAATAATGATTTAATCCATTATATCGGAAAAGATGTAGACCAAGCCTTTATTGATGCCTGTGTAGAAAACGGCTCTGTAGGGGCAACACAAAAAGCCAAAGACAACCTTACCATTGTGTTTACATCGCTTCACGGCACATCTATTACTGCCGTTCCTGAAACCTTAAAACGGGCAGGTTATAAAAACGTGCATATTGTAAAAGAACAAGAAGTCCCTAATGGCGACTTTCCCACGGTACAATCGCCAAACCCAGAAGAACCTGCCGCTTTAAAAATGGCCTTGGAACTGGCAGAAAGTGTAAATGCAGATATTGTTATTGGTACAGACCCTGATTCCGACAGGCTGGGTGTGGCTGTTCGAAATTCTGAAAATAAATTGCAGCTGCTTAACGGAAACCAAACCATGCTCATGATGGTTAATTTTCTATTAAAACAATGGAAGGATGAAAACAAGATAAAAGGAAAAGAGTTTATTGCCTCAACAATTGTGTCTACACCAATGTTGGGCAAACTATCAAAATCATATGGCGTTGAAAGCAAAATAGTGTTAACTGGTTTTAAATGGATTGCGAAATTGATAAAAGATTTCCCTGAATTGGATTTCATTGGTGGTGGAGAAGAAAGCTTTGGTTTTATGGTTGGTGACTTTGTACGCGATAAAGATGCAGTAACCTCTACCCTATTGGCCTGTGAAATTGCAGCAATATCAAAAGCTAACGGAAGTTCTTTCTACGACGAGTTGATCACGCTCTATACAACTCACGGCTTTTACAAAGAAAAACTTATATCGTTAACCAAAAAAGGAATCGAAGGCGCACAGGAAATTACCCAAATGATGAGTGACGCTCGAGAAAACCCGCTTAAAGAGATTAATGGCTCTAAAGTGGTGAAAATTGACGATTACGAATTGTCTCTTTCCAAAAACATGAGCACTAAAGAAGAAAGTAAAATAGACATGCCAAAATCTAACGTATTGATTTATCATACTGAAGATGGCAGCCAAATTGCTTTAAGACCAAGTGGAACAGAACCAAAAATAAAATTCTATGTAAGTGTTAACACCGCTTTGAAAACTACAGAAGAATTTAAGCAAACCGAAGCGTTACTTGATACCAAGGCTGATGCTATTTTAAAAGACATGAAGCTCATCTAATTAATGAATTATATAAAAAAAATTTTAAAATTTGCGTTACCCTATAAAAGATTCGCAATTTTAAACATCATTGCCAATGTGTTTTATGCATTATTTGGTACCCTAGCTATGGTATCACTTATGCCTATGATAAACATACTGTTTAATGAGACAGAAAAAAGCTACACAAAGCCCAGTTTTGAAACATTAGGAGACTATTTCAATAAAGAGAATATTATAGAATATTTTAACTTTTTCGTAACCAACAAACTAGAAGTTGATGGCCCAAGCGCTACATTGGCCCTAATGGTTATTATCATTATTTCACTTTTTTTACTTAAAAACTTTTTTAATTATATGGGTCTTTACTACATCACCTATCTAAGAAACGGTATGTTAAAAGATTTAAGAAATAAGATTTACGAGAAAACACTCAGGCTTCCCATTGCTTTCTTTTCAGAAAAACGTAAAGGAGATATTATTGCAAGAATTTCTGGTGATGTCAATGAGGTCCAAAATTCTTTTTTATCTATTCTAGAACTGATTGTAAAGGAACCATTAACGATTATTTTCGCCATTATCGCCATGTTCTTAACCAGTGTTGAGCTTACTATTTTTGTGTTCTTGTTTATCCCTATTTCTGGATTTATTATTTCAGCTATTGGTAAACAGCTCAAAAAACACTCCGAAAATGTGCAAAAAGAGCAAGGTATTTTTCTTTCCACTTTAGAAGAAACACTCGGGGGCATGAAGATTATAAAAGGGTTTAATTCTGAAACGAATTTCATTTCCAAATTCAATCAATCTACCTATCGCTTTTTTCAATTTTCTAATCAATTGGCACATCGCCAAAATTTAGCATCACCCACCAGCGAGTTCCTGGGCATTGTAACTATTGCAGTGCTCCTATGGTTTGGTGGCAGTATGGTATTAATAGACAAAACATTATCTGGCGGTGCTTTTATTGGATTTATGGCATTAGCCTATCAAATCTTAACCCCCGCAAAGGCCATTAGTAAGGCTGCATATAGCGTTAAAAGAGGTAATGCAGCCGCAGAGCGTGTTTTGGAAATCTTAGAAACCAAAAGTCCGCTTGACGATAAACCAAATGCCCTTGTTAAAGAGCATTTTGAAAAGGAAATAAAATTAAGCAATGTTTCGTTTAAATACGACGATGAACTTGTTCTCAAAAACTTTTCTATAACGGTCCCTAAAGGAAAAAGTATTGCTCTGGTTGGACAGTCGGGCAGTGGTAAAAGCACTATCGCCAATTTGGTTACTCGCTTTTACGATGTTACAGAAGGAAGCATTACCGTAGATGGAGAAGACATCAGAAACATGACCAAACACTCCTTAAGAAACTTAGTGGGCTTGGTTACCCAAGATTCAATTCTATTTAACGATACCATTAAAAATAACATTAGTATTGGAAAAGAAAATGCTACAGACGACGAGGTGATTGAAGCCTTAAAAGTTGCCAATGCCTGGGAATTTGTAAAAAACCTACCATTAGGCATCCATACCAATATAGGAGACTCTGGAAATAAACTTTCTGGCGGCCAAAAACAACGATTAAGTATTGCTCGAGCAGTGCTTAAAAGTCCGCCCATTATGGTTTTAGATGAAGCGACCTCTGCTCTAGATACGGAAAGTGAGCGCTTAGTTCAGGTCGCTCTGGAAAACATGATGAAAAACAGAACATCTATTATTATAGCCCATAGATTGTCAACCATTCAAAATGCAGATGAGATTGTCGTGCTGCATAAAGGCAAAATTGTAGAACAAGGCACGCACCAAGACCTTATCGCTAAAAAAGGCGTGTACAATAAGTTGGTAGACATGCAAAGTTTTGAATAATAAGCATAATAACACGTGTTGTGTTAAAATAAAAAAGGATAGAGATTTGGGCTTCTATCCTTTTTCCGTTCTTAGTTAGACTTGGGGAAGACTAACAACTTAAGTAGGTTTCGTTAGAACAAACATAACTCATAAAACCATAACAAACAAGAAAAAATGCATTTTATCGTGTTTAAAATGCATTTCATCGGCTTTCAAAAATATAAAATAGTGATTTTAAACAATTTATATTTCTTGCTTTTTCTATATAATAAACATATATTTCGATTAAACTTTCGCTATATATTAAAGTCTAATACATATAAAATCGAATAACTTGAGTGATGAATCTGGACTTATAGAGCGCCTCAAATCAAACATCAATAAAGACGCCGCATTCAAAGAACTACTAGTGCTTTACAAAGAGCGTTTGTATTGGCATATTCGAAATATGGTAAAATCACATGATGATGCCGACGACGTGCTCCAAAATACTTTTGTAAAAGTCTACAGAAACATTAATGGTTTTAAAGGCGACAGCAAACTGTTTTCATGGATGTATCGCATTGCAACCAACGAATCCCTAACCTTTATTGGAAAAAAAGCAAAGCGCTTGCAGATAACCAATGAAGAAGTTCAGCAACTTGCTATAGACAATCTAACATCTGATGTTTATTTTGAGGGTGACGACATCCAAATGAAATTGCAAAAGGCCATTGCGACATTACCAGAAAAACAACAGCTCGTATTCAATATGAAATATTTTGAAGATATAAAATATAAAGACATGTCTGAAATCCTAGAAACAAGTGAAGGCGCTTTAAAAGCATCCTACCATATAGCCACAAAGAAGATTGAAGACTATTTAAGAAACCATTAAACCTTTATAACTATTTAAAGTCTTAATAATAAGACCTATATATAACAATGAAGCGTTTAGGTTAATGGAAAATAAAATGAAAAATAATTTATCTAACATAAAAAAGCCTGGATTTAAGACCCCGAATAACTATTTCGAAAATTTCGAAAGCAATATCTTCAAACAGGCTAAAACCAGTAATAATTCTGGACAAACTGGGTTTAAAGTCCCTACATCTTATTTTGACACATTAGAAAATCAAATAATGGATCAAGTTAAAGGGCATCATAAAACTAAAGTAATAAAGCACTTTAACACACGCCATATCGTTTACATATCGAGCATTGCAGCTGCTATTTTATTATGGTTTACTTTTTCTTTTCCTGAAACATCAGCGTGGGACAACTTAGATTCTGATACGGTTGAAAATTACTTAATAAATGAAGATATTGGATCTTATGAAATAGCGTCTACCCTTGGAAGTACAGACTTTTCTGATTATAACTTAAAAATAAATGAAAATAGCATAGAAATCTATTTATTAGACCACACGGATATTGAAGATTTACTAATAGAATAAACTTAAGTAGACATGAAAAAAAACATATTTATAATACTGCTTCTCTTCGCTTCTGTTTCAGTTTTTGCACAAGGGAATCGAGAACAAATAAAAGCTCTAAAAGTGGCTTTTATAACTGAAAAACTAGACTTATCGGAACAGGAAGCGCAAGAGTTTTGGCCTATTTACAACACTTACGATAGCCATTACGCAAAAATAAAATTTAAAGATATAAAAAGCTTGCGGCATACCATTAAAAACAATATCAATACGTTAGACGAGGCTAAGGCAAAAGCTTTATTAGACGAATTGGTAGACGCAGAAAACAAGCTATATAAAGCACGTACAGAGTTTATTTTGAAATTACGAAAAGTCTTGTCGCCAAAAAAAATACTACTGCTTAAACTAGTCGAAGACGATTTCAACAGAAAATTATTTGAACAATACAAAAAGAAGCGTAGAGAAGAGAGAAATTAAAAAAGTAATAGACAATCCACACGCTATTAAAAGTACACCCACATACAATGTGGGCATAAAACACTGGCTAACAAACGCTTATTTTAAAAACCACTAATATAGTAGCAACGTGCCAACAGCATGAATAGAAGACTAGAAATACCTCTAATCTTCCATGTCTTGATGCTTAGCATAGTTTTGCCATTTCTCAATACACAGTTTCATATCCTGTGGAATTTCACTTTCGAAACGCATAAACTCGTTTGTTTTAGGATGTTTAAAACCTAATGTTCTAGCGTGTAAAGCTTGCCTAGGCAATATTTTAAAACAATTATCTACAAACTGCTTGTATTTAGTAAACGTAGTGCCTTTTAATATTTTTTCTCCACCATAACGTTCATCATTAAACAAGGTGTGCCCAATATGTTTCATATGCACCCGTATTTGATGGGTACGACCTGTTTCAAGCCTACATGATACTAGAGTAACATACCCCAAACGTTCCAAAACTTTATAATGTGTTATAGCTGGCTTACCTTTCTCAATTTCATCATTCAGAAAAACAGTATTCTGTAATCTGTTTTTGGGATGCCTACCTATATGCCCCTCTATGGTGCCCTCCTCCTCTTCTATATGCCCCCAAACAAGGGCTACATATTCGCGCTCACTGGTTTTTTCAGCAAATTGTAAAGATAAATGCGCCATAGCTTTCTCGGTTTTCGCCACCACTAAAAGACCGCTAGTATCTTTATCTATACGATGTACCAATCCGGGACGTTCACTGGAATTGTTTGGAAGGTTATCAAACCTATAAATAAGGGCATTAATTAATGTACCAGAATAATTGCCATGCCCTGGGTGTACCACCATACCTGCGGGTTTATTAACAACCAACAGGTCGTCATCTTCATAAACAACGTCAATATCAATTGCTTCGCCCACCAATAAATTTTCATGTGGAGGATGTGTAAACAACACACGAATCGCATCAAAGGGTTTAACCTTATAATTAGACTTTACAGGGATATCATTTACAAAAATGCTTCCATTTTTAGCACCGGCCTGGATTTTGTTCCGCGTCGCATTCTCTATGCGATTCATCAAATATTTATCAATACGTAAAGGGGCTTGCCCTTTGTCTACAAGGAACGCATAATGTTCGTATAAATCACTTTCGTCTTCTTCTTCCTGTAAATGTGGTGTGTAGTCGTCCATATGTTATTCTAGCCTATTGCCATTGCCAAGTACTAAATCTATTTTTGTTGTTTTAGGTAACATATCACCAGGTGCTATTGTTTTCCCTTGATATTCCATTTTTAGCACCATATCTTTACCTATATTATCAACATAGGTTAATTTACCCAACGTAAAGCCTAACGCTTCTAGTGTGGGCTTAGCTTGCCGAAAGGTTTGCTCTTTTAAATCTGGAACTAAAATTTTCCTATAACCCGATGGGTTCAAAGTAACATAAATTTTTCTGTCTTTTTTAACCTTGGCACCAGCAACAGGATCCTGTTCTATTACCGAAAATTTAGGGTAATCAGGGTTGAAATTAGCAGAGTCCTGTACTTGAAGTACTAGGTTATTCTCTTTCAACTCTATTTGTGCTACATTTAAAGACTTTCCTGTTAAACTGGGCACGGTTTCAAATTCCCCATGATTGGTAGAAACCCTCAACCACTTTAGAAGTAAAAAACAAATAACCACTATGGCCACAACAGCCAATACAATTTGTTTTAAAAATGTTTTGCTAAAAAAAAATTTAATGATGCTCATTTATAGAAATTTCGATATGGCAAATATATAAAAACAGAACTGTTTTTTGTTTCGCAATTTATGTGATAATTTAGCTTGGCTTATATTATTTGCAAAAGATACATTTTATTGTTGGTTTTAGATTTAAATAATCACTTTATTAAAGGATTTTTTGTTCTCTTAACATACAGCAAAAGAATGCAAAATTTTTCCATAATCAACTATATAAAAAAAACAATTAATGAAAAAAAATATTGCCATCATCATGGGAGGGTATTCCAATGAATATCAAATATCTTTAACTAGTGGACAAGTTGTTTTTGAAACGCTAGATACTTCCAAGTACGTGGCCTTCCGCATCCATATTTTTAAAGACAAATGGGTATATGTTGACACACAGAATAAGGAATTTCCTGTGGACAAAAATGATTTCTCGATTACAATAAATCAATCTAAAATCACCTTCGACTGTGTTTTTAACGCCATTCATGGCTCGCCGGGAGAAGATGGTTTTATGCAAGGCTATTTTGCTTTATTGAACATGCCCCATACCAGCTGCGGTATGTATCAAGCATCTATTACGTTTAACAAACGAGACTGTCTAAGCATTTTAAAACCTTATGGTATTAAAACAGCCGACTCTTATTATATAAATTTAGGAGACAGTATCCATGAAGATGCCATTATCCAAAAAGTAGGACTTCCTTGTTTTGTAAAAGCGAACAAAGCGGGAAGTAGCTTTGGAATAACTAAAGTACATAAAAAAGAAGACTTACAAAACGCTATAAAGGTAGCTTTTAAAGAAGATGATGAAATTATTATTGAGTCTTTTTTAGATGGCACCGAGGTTTCTGTAGGAGTTATCAACTACAAAGGAGAGACAAAAGTACTGCCTATTACAGAAATCGTTAGTGAAAATGATTTTTTTGATTATGAAGCAAAATACTTAGGAAAATCGCAAGAAATAACCCCTGCCAGATTGACCGATGCGCAAGAAAAAAAAGTACGTATGGTAGCTAAAAAAGTTTACGACGTGCTAAAACTGACCGGATTTTCTAGAAGCGAATATATTTTTAAAAATGGAGAGCCTTATTTGTTAGAAGTAAATACAGTACCAGGTTTAACTCGAGCAAGCATTTTACCACAACAAGCCGCCGCCGCAAATATCCCGTTGGCTGATTTGTTTGACAATGCTATTCAAGAATCTTTAAAAAATTAGCTGCCCCCCATTCTAACGACACCGTATTATACTTTATTCTATAATATTAAACTATATATTTTTAGAAGTCCTCTAATAGCTTAATTAGAAGCTCTAAGATAAAAACCAATTTGGGTATAAAAAAAACTGCTCAGAAATACTGAGCAGTTTATCTTTTATATTAAGCTAAGTAAAAGCTATTATTTATCAAAACCAAACATAGTTAATTTAGGGTCTTTATCATTCCCTTCAGTATATACGCCTGCTTTTAGATAATATTTAGTTTTTACGCCGTCCCAATTAGGTGTAGGTGTAATAGTAGATGCACTACTACCGCTGGTTGTGGTAATATTTACCAAAGCATTCCCTCCACTAAATCTAATTCTTAAAGTAAAAGTAGAGCCTGATGTATAATTTGGCCCTGTGATAGTCGAGTAAGTACCTGTAGCTAAAGTAGGATTATTGGTTGTTGTTTTTATATAAAACTTTCCGTTTTCCACATAAACCCTTATTAAAGGACGGTTTACACCTGTCCCCCTATTATGTACTTGCCCTACGGTAACTCCTAAATTAGGAATGTTCTCTAACTTACCTATATACTCCATATCTTTAGAGGTTGTTAAAGCCGATTCTTTCCCAGATTTTTCTTTTATTTCTGTTCTATGACTTTTCTCTTGATTACATTTAAACACCCTTTGTCCTGATGAGTTTACATCAAAGTAGAATTGATTATCAGTAGTTGTAGGATTGAAATACGCTCTACTACTTATACTTCCTCCAGCACCAGCATAAGTGGTTTCCCCGTCGAAATCAGCAAAATCAAAACGCCCTGTCGATGCTCTTGCCAACACGTCTTCCTCTTCCAATAAAACCTCTTGTTCTGGTAATACCTCTGTAGTTAAATTGGAATCATTTTCGGTACTACAGCTCATAAAAAAAAGCATTATAGCAGACACTCTTAAAATGTTTAGTTTCATAATATTATGTTTTAAATGTTTGGTTTGTTTGGTTTTCCACTCTGGTCAACCAATTTATTAATGCTAATCTAATGTATTATGTTGTAATTATTTAAAATATTTTTAGACCGCATTGCTCATAATAATAAAATTATAAATTATTGTCTATCTTTGGTATTTACCATTCGATAATGAATTTTCGATTCGTATGTAACCTTGAGGAAAATATAAAGGCAATGATGATAAAATTAAATAAACAATGAAACGAGCCATATTTCCTGGATCTTTCGACCCTATAACATTAGGACACTACGACATTATAAAACGAGGTGTTACGCTTTTTGATGAAATTATAGTGGCCATTGGTATTAATGCTGATAAAAAATACATGTTCTCTTTAGAAGAACGCATCAATTTTATTAAAAATACTTTTGCCGACGAGCCTAAAATTAAAGTAGTATCCTATAAGGGCTTGACAGTAGATTTCTGCAAAGAAAACGAGGTTGCATTTATTTTACGTGGACTAAGAAATCCTGCCGATTTTGAGTTTGAAAAAGCCATTGCTCATACCAATAGAGATTTAGCACCTATTGAAACCGTATTCCTTCTAACCTCTGCAAGAACCTCTTATATTGCATCATCTATCGTGAGAGATGTTATTAGAAATAATGGAGATTACACCAAATTAGTACCCGACAGTGTTCGCGTTACGTTAAAGGAACTCTAATCTGTGATTTATTTTTATAGCTTTTTTATTATTAATAAATTATAATAAAAAAGCTTTCTAATAACCATAATAAATTATTAACCTCGAACTAAAAAATAGCTATGTTTAACAAAATTGATAGGGTTAGAAATAGTTGAACTTAAATAAACCCTTTCAATACAATTAAACGCTATGTATCAACTCACTTATTACTCAAAAGCCAATCAAAATATTTCTCAAAAAGATATCAGCGATATTTTAAATATTTCTACAAAAAGCAACCAATCGCAAGGTTTAACGGGCTGTTTAGTGTTTATCGAAAACACCTTTATCCAAATTTTAGAAGGTGATAAATTTAAAATAGAAACCCTTTATAAAACCTTACTTGCAGACAAAAGGCATACCGACTTAGTGTTGATTTCAAAAGGGTATTCAAGTAAAAGGTTTTTCCCAGAATGGGGTATGGCATATTGCCCTATATCGGATAAGACCAGTGAAGCATTCAAACATTTTCAACGTAATTTAAACCTGCTGCTTGACTTATCTCAACCCACAACAAATGTTGAAAATCAATTTTGGATTATCGTAAAATTAAAGTTATCCCAAAATAGAATCCCTTCACAACCAGGCACAGAATAAGTTGTTTTTTACAAAAAACTACAAATGGACAGCATTAAAACTTATACTCCCCTAACCCTTTAGTAAAAGCTTCTGGATCTTCTGCCAAATGATAACGAGGATCATTGATGGCTTCTACGATAACCTCCCGAAACTTCGGATTAGACTTATAAAGCAATTGTTGGCAGTCTTTACTTAAATGTTTTAATTTAATGGTTTTGCCTTCGGCCTCGTACTTATTAACTAAGTTAAAAATAGCTTCTAGTGCCGAATGGTCACTTATCCGGGATTCTACAAAGTCAATTTCAACTTGATCTGGGTCATTCTTTACATCAAATTTTTCATTAAATGCTTGAATAGAGCCAAAGAATAAAGGCCCCCAAATTTCATAAGTTTTTATTTTACCGTCTTCGGAAAAACGTTTCCTTGCCCTAATTCTCTTTGCATTTTCCCATGCAAAAACTAGCGCAGAAATAATAACGCCCACAAATACGGCAATCGCTAAATCGTAAATAACAGTTACTGCAGAAACAACTACCAAGACAAAAGCATCTGATTTAGGGATTTTTCTAAAAATTCTAAAACTAGACCATGCAAAGGTTTCTATTACCATCATAAACATAACGCCTACTAATGCAGCGATTGGCACTTGTTCTATATACTCATCGGTAAATAAAATAAAAGTCAGCAAGGTTAGTGCCATCATAATACCCGATAATCTACCGCGACCACCTCCATTTATATTAATAACCGTTTGCCCGATCATGCCACATCCACCAGTACCGCCAAACAGGCCGCTTACCATGTTTCCTGCCCCTTGGGCAACGCATTCTCGGTTTCCATCACCTCTTGTTTCGGTTAATTCGTCCACCAAGTTCATAGTCATTAACGACTCTATCAAACCTACAGAAGCAGCTAAAAAAGCATACGGTAATATAAATTTTAAGGTATCTAAATTAAAGGGCAAGTTTTGCCATAACTCTAAATTAGGCGTAGGGAATTCACCTTTTAGCCCATTACCGCCACCTTCTGCTATATAAGACCCCACGGTACTTACGTCCAAACCTCCAAATACAACCACACCTGTTGTAATAAGAATGGCCGTTAATGCTGCAGGAATTTTAGTTGTTATCTTTGGCAATAACCAGATTACCGCCATAGTAAGCATCACTAAGCCAATCATCATATATAACTCAACACCTTGCATCGGTATATTGATGTACTGCTTAACACCATCTGTACTTACTTCAAGTTTTTTATGAGAAAACATACTAACTTGAGCCAAAAAAATAACGATTGCCAAACCATTTACAAACCCTAACATGACGGAGTGCGGAATTAAACGTACAAATCGACCTAGTTTAAATAGGCCTGCACTTATTTGGAATATCCCCATCAATATAACTGCAGCCAATAAATAGAAATAGCCCATATTCTCTACAGGAACATCGAACAACATTCCTTTGGTATGACCTTCGGATATTAAGTTTACAAAAATAACGGCAACAGCACCGGCTGCTCCAGATATTAAACCGGGTCTACCCCCAAAAATCGCTGTAATTAGGCCTACAATAAAGGCGCCAGAAAGTGCTACTAAAGGATCAATTTGTGCCACAAAAGCAAAAGCTACCACCTCTGGTATCATGGCTAGCGATACAGTGATACCCGCTAGCACGTCATCTTTGATGTTTGGTGTTATCTTCCTTACAAATTCTGTCATGGTTATTTTTTTGAAGGTGCAAATTTAATGTTAAAATAAAGAAGCACAAGGTTTACTTTCAATATTTTAGAAATAAAGTATTGAATACAAAAAATAACAAAAATCAATACTTACTGTTTCGCTAACCAATCTAGAGCTTCATCCCTCGAATGAAACAAGTCTATATTCCAGTTTTTATCACTATTAATATTAATTAGGGTCTCCGTAGACATTAATGCCCCTACAGACCCAATAACAACAGCGATGTCTTTAATTTCCTTTAAGCTCAATATGGTTCTTTGTGCATTAAAATTTAAACAATAAGAATGTTTTTTGTTGATGATTAAAGAAAATGGAGGTTGTAGTGCACTCAGTAAAAAATCATGATATTCATCTACCATAATCTCATCTATGATTACCCCATCATTTATAATAACTTCAGCTAATTTTTTATTAATTATTGTTATTGTCCCAAAAGACAGGCTATAACTCTTCATGCAAACACTTTAAATTGAGAAACTTAACGTATTACTTTAAAAAAACCCTCTTTATTTAGCAATTTATATTGCATTCATAAACTAGCCCAATATAAGTATAAAATTAAACTAAACCCGTACAATGCCATCTTAAAACTAAAATTACGCTACCAAAGCTGTAACCAGAGCAAACATCTCTTAATTACCAGTCTATTATAAAATACCATGACTCTATATGATATAAGCTTTTAATAACTACATACGTTCTGGTACTTCAATGCCCATTATACTAAAAGCCTGTTTAATTACAGCGGCTACTTTACTTGAGAGCTGTACACGAAGTATTTTTTCTTTTAAATCATCGGCGCCTAAAATAGAAACGTTCTGATAAAAAGAATTAAACTCCTTAACCAATTCGTAGGTGTAATTTGCTATTAGCGCGGGACTATGTTGAGATGCTGCATTTTGAATGACTTCTGCAAACAGTTCCAACTGTTTGATCAATGCCTTTTCTTTAGTATGAAGCACTGTGTTTTTTTCGTCTAGAGTCGTATTGTAATCGAAATCTGCTTTTCTGATGATGGACTGTATTCGGGCATAGGTATACTGAATGAAGGGCCCTGTATTGCCTTGAAAATCTATGGATTCTTTAGGATCGAATAAAATGCGCTTTTTAGGGTCTACTTTTAAAATATGATATTTTAATGCTCCTAACCCAATTACTTTAAATAGTTCTTTCTTATCAGCATCTGAATAGCCTTCCAGTTTGCCTAATTCTTCAGAAATGTCTTCGGCAGTAGATGCCATTTCATCAATCAAATCATCTGCATCCACCACAGTACCCTCTCGACTTTTCATTTTTCCACTGGGTAAATCTACCATACCATAACTTAAATGATAAAGGTTATCGGCCCACTCAAAGCCTAACTTCTTTAAAATTAGAAACAAAACTTTAAAATGATAATCTTGCTCGTTCCCTACTGTATAGACCATACCACCTACATCTGGAAAGTCTTTAATACGTTGAATTGCAGTACCAATATCTTGTGTCATGTAAACGGCTGTCCCATCCGATCGCTGGACGATTTTTTTATCTAAGCCCTCATCGGTTAAATCACACCAGACAGAACCATCATCTTCTTTAATAAATACCCCTTTATTTAAGCCCTCTACAACAAGTTCTTTTCCTAGTAAATAAGTATTGCTTTCATAATAAAGCGAATCGAAATCTACGCCTAAATTTGTATACGTTTCCGCAAAACCTTTATAGACCCAAGCATTCATTTTTTCCCATAAAGCCACCACATTACTATCACCAGATTCCCATTTTAAAAGCATGTCTTGGGCTTCTAATAAAATAGGCGCATTTTTTTTCGCTTCTTCATTAGACATACCGCCAAGCATTAGCCCTTCTATTTCTTTTTTATATTCTTGATCGAATTTAACATAATAGTTCCCTACCAATTTATCACCTTTTAAGCCTGTACTTTCTGGGGTCTCATTATTCCCAAAACGTTTCCAGGCCAGCATACTTTTACAAATATGAATCCCTCTATCGTTAATAATTTGGGTTTTATAAACCTTTTTACCCGATGCCTTTAATATTTCTGCGACACTGTAGCCTAAAAGATTATTACGAACATGTCCTAAATGCAAAGGTTTATTGGTGTTTGGCGACGAATATTCTACCATAACGGCCTTTTCGCTAGCAGCAGGCTCTACAAAACCGTAAGTATCGTTATTTAAAATAGTATTAAAGAATTGAAGATAGTGCGCATCACTTATCTCAATATTTAAAAACCCTTTTACCACATTAAAACCTGTAACAACCTCTGTATGTTCCAATAAATAGTTTCCAATGCGCTCTCCTATTTGAACAGGATTGCCCTTAATATAACGCAGCATAGGGAAGATAACGACTGTAATGTCTCCAGCAAATTCTTTTCGAGTCGCTTGAAACTCTACAGTTTCTATTGTAATATCGAAAGAATTAGTGACAGCTTGTTTTACTTGTTCTGATAAGATTTTTTGAAGGCTCATTAATCGTGACTTTTTAAGTGTGCAAAGATAAATTATTTATTAATGAAACACACAAAAACACATCGTGATATTACTTTTTATAAATGCAATGAACAATTTCGAAATGTATAAAAAACGCTTATTTCAACCTGAATTCCAACCTATTGAAACAGAAAGTGTTTAGCCACAATCCTGTTATATTTCTATGTTTTTTACCGTTAATCTATTTATCGGTTTTTTAGGAAAATGCTCTATTTCATTTCAACTAATTTATTGGTATTAAAACCCGAAAATTAGATTTATAATACTCTTTTCGCAATTTTTGTTTAATGTAAAATTATTATACCATTTCTATTGAATAACAATTAAATACGAATATAATTTAAAACGAAATAGAACTTGCTTAACTCCCTCAATTAAGTTAGGTCTACAAACAAATGAATTACATATCTGTAATGTCCATAGTGCATGAGGAATCTTATAACTTTTTTTGTTTTTTTGCTATCCTACTCTGGTATCTCTCAAACCAGTGAGGTTGACAGTCTTTCTGTAGCTTTAGCATTTCAAAATGCAGATAACGCAAAGGTTGATACGTCTTTAAAGCTGATAAAAAAACTTTATACTCTTAAAGATTACAATAGAGCTATTAAATACATTGTTGAAAGCGAAAAGCTATGTTCGGAATTAAAACATCATAAAGGCATTGCTGAAATAGCATACTATAAGGCTTTAATATACGCAGCAAAAAACGATTATATTAATGCTATTAATGGTTATGAAACTTCTAAATCTTTATTTATAAGTCTTAATGACACTCTAGGTATTGCTAAGGTAAACAACAGTATTGGTTTAATAGAAATGAAACGTGGCAACTATAAAAAAGGGCTACAACACTCATTATCAGCTATTGAAGAACTCGAAAAAAAACACCTTAAAAAAGATTTACGAGATGCTTACAAACATTTAGCACAGGCCTACCAACATATAGCGGCGTATGACAAAGCCATAGAGTTTAACCTAAAAACCCTAAAAACCCAAAATCAATTAAACGACGTACTAGGCGCTAATGAATCCTACAGGTATTTAGCAGAGCTCTATTCCATTAAAAAAGAAAACAGAAAAGCCATAGAGTATTACGAAAAAGCGCTACAAGGGCTCGATGCCGAAAATGACACGATAGCCTGTATAATTTACCCTAAGCTGGGCGGGGAATACTTACAGTTTAATGATTTTGAAAATGCTACGAAATACTTAACAAAAGGATATGATATTAGCCATGAGCAAAAAAATAAAACAGGACAATTAATAGCCCTAAACAATCTCGGACATTTAAACTTGCAACAGAACAGGCTTCACATTGCCGAAAAACAATTAATGGAAGCTGGTGAAATTGCAAAAGCCACGAACAATAATACAGAATTGCTCAAGCACTTTAAACTGATGAGAGCATTAGATTCTACCCAAAAGCGTTTTGAAAGAGCCTTTGTCTGGCAGCGCCATTATTACGACCTGCAAAAAAACCTTAATAAAGAACTCGCGTCAATGGCCGGATTGTCGACTATTTTATTAGAGCTGGATGCTGATCTGGAAAACGATGACCTTTTATTAAAAAATAACCTTAGCAACACTACGGGCCATACGCTTGATAGCAAAACGCGTTTTAATCGCTTACAAATTATATTTTATGCTTTACTGCTCGCACTTGCCGTTGTTTCTACTTTTTTAATTCTGATTTATTTAAAACGAAACCATAGCATTAAATACTTGCGTGAAGTAAAAGAAAAAAATATTGAAATAGAACTTCAGAATAAAGCTTTTTTAGAACAAACCCAACATCTTGAAAGCGTAAATAACGTAAAAGATAAATTATTTTCTATCGTATCACACGATTTAAAAGACTCACTTTCATCTATTAATGGTTTTATAGACTTATTAAGAGACGGCTCTTTAAGCCGTGAAGAATTTGATGGTTTAATACCAGAACTAAGTGAAAACGCCAACAACGCTTCCTTATTATTATTTAACTTATTAAACTGGTCCAAATCCCAGATGCAATCTTTAGAACCAAAGCCTAGTTTATTTGATATCCAAGAAGTTTTTGAAGAAAAAATAAGACTTATAGAAGGTCGCATGGAAAACAAGGGGATAACACTAATAGATAAATCCATACGGGATTTTGCTTATGCAGACAGAAGTATGGTGGAAATTATAATACAAAACCTACTTGCAAACGCTGCCAAGTTCTGCAGTAAGGGCGATACGGTAACCATTTCAAACCATATAAACAATGGCAACTGCATTATAAGCATTGCAGATTCTGGTTTGGGTATTTCAAAAAACAATATAGACAAATTATTTAAAAAAGACAGCTCATTTACTACCATCGGCACCAAAGACGAAAAAGGCACTGGTCTTGGTCTAACTATATGCAAAGAACTTATTGATTTAAACCATGGCGAAATTTGGGTAGAAAGCACCGTAAACGTAGGCAGTACTTTCTATGTGCAACTCCCTAAATCCAAACCTAACAAGGGGGATAAAAGTTAAATAAAAAAAATCCAATTAATTATGGCCCTGTTGCAGCCTTAAAGCTAAGGACGAATTCTAAACCATATTTAACCCTTTCTAGGCAAGAACACCTCGGCCATCATGCAACGAGCACTTCCACCTCCGCAAGTTTCAATGGTTTCCAACGAACTTGAAACAATCTTACTATGTTTCTCAAGACTCTTAACCTGTGCCTCAGACAAGACGCCATATGCAGTTTCGCTCATTACTAAATATGTTGCACCATCTGCTCCTTTTACCTGCAACATATTACCCGCAAAACTAGCTAACTGGTTTTCGGTAATAACAATAATTTCCTTACCCGTTTCTTTTAAATGATGGACAACGTTTTTACGTTGTTTTTTGTCATCAATGCTCTCTAGGCATATTACCGCAAAAGTGTCCCCAATGCACATCATAACATTCGTATGATAAATAGCCACGCGTTTCGCTTCAACAGTTTGAAACGCATTAAAAACAACAGGAAAAAAATCAAAATCTTCACAAAACTCAATAAACAAGTCCTCATCCGCCCGTGGCGATAAAGCACAATAGGCTTTTCCATTGGCACGATCTAGCACCATACTGCCAGTACCTTCTAAAAAAACCAGTTCCTCTTCTGCCTCGGTATAATCTATAATATTATGGATTTCAAAACCATTATCTTCCAACGCCAATAAAATAGCTTCACGACGTTCCAAGCGTCTGTTTTTAGCGAACATAGGGTATAACCCCACATTGCCATTGCCATGAAAAGATACCCAATTATTAGGAAAAACGGCATCTGGTGTATCAAACTCATCCGTATCCTCGACCACCACCACATTTACACCTATTTTTTTTAAAACCTCTACAAACGCATCAAATTCCTGTTGCGCTTTTTTAGTGATTGCAGCTGGCAAAACATGATCTAAAGCCTTTTGGTAATAGTTATTGATAGCCGTCTGTTCGTTCATTCTAAAATGAATGGGACGAATCATTAAAATAGTATTTGTAATTTGTGACATCATGGAGAAAATTAAGCTGCAAAAATAAAGCTAATTCACATACAACCTTAACAAAGTCACTATTAAATAGGTTTGACTTTATGAAAAATATTGAGCAATATGTCCTATTAAATTCGTTACTTTAATTATCAAGACAAAAACATAGTTCCTGGCCTTTTAAAATATTCAAGTAAAAAAATATTCAAAAAACTATAAAGACCGTTGCTTTTTACCCAAGCAAAATTATGGTTTAGACTATAAGTTTGTGATTAGGGTCTCGCAATAAAAAAGGGTTGCTCCACACTTTTTAAAAATAACGATAACGTAGAGAAGATATTACCAACACGATAGATAGAAGCACAATGAAGTAATAAAACATCTTCTGCTGCTCATTACAAAAAAACAGCAGAAGATATTATTCAAAAAACAAAAATTAACTTAAACTCATCAAGCTCGCTTTTAACGTTTCAATTTTAGCTATGGCATCGGCCTCCTTATTTCGCTCATTAGCGATCACTTGTTCTGGTGCACCTGCCACAAACCGCTCGTTCGACAATTTCTTTTGAACGGATTTTAAAAAGCCTTCGGTATAGTTAAGTTCTTCTGTTAATTTTTTTATTTCGGCTTCTACATCAATACTTCCTGCCATGGGCACAAAATATTCATTAGATTTCACCCTAAAGGTTAGGGCACCTTCTATGGGTTGAGATACATAATCCATGTATTCTAAGTGACCCAATTTAGAAATAATAGCATCAAAATTTACTGTTGAATTTTCGTTATTAATAACAGAAAAACCAATGGCATCTTTAAAAGCAATATTTTTTTGTTTTCTAATATTTCTGATACCTGTAATAACATCCGATGCAAAATCAAACTCTGCTATCAAGGCTTCATTTATCGGCTTTGTTTCTGGCCATCTCGAGACTATTAAGGCCTCATCTGGGGTTCTTTCAGAAATATAATGCCAAATATCTTCGGTAAGAAAAGGCATAAACGGATGAATGATTTTTAAATTATCTTCAAAAATGGCCATAACGCTTTTTAAGGTTTTAGCATCTATGGGTTGTTGATACGCAGGCTTTACCATTTCTAGAAACCAGCCGCAAAAATCATCGTAAATAAGTTTATAGATTCCCATTAAAGCATCACTCAATCGGTATTTGCTAAAATGATCTTCAATTTCAATAAGCACTTTCTGAAATTTAGATTCGTACCATGCAATCGCTATGGTACTTGAGTCTGGTTGCGCTATGGTTTCATCCACTTCCCAGCCCTCAACCAAACGGTAAGCGTTCCAGATTTTGTTACTAAATCCTTTTCCTTGTTGGCAAAGCGCTTCATCAAACATGAGGTCATTTCCAGCAGCAGAACTTAACAATAATCCTACACGCACACCATCGGCACTATACGTTTCAATAAGCTTTAAAGCATCGGGAGAGTTCCCTAAGCTTTTACTCATCTTTCGGCGTTGCTTATCCCGTACCAAACCTGTTAAATACACATTTTCGAATGGCTTTTCGCCTTTGTACTCATACCCCGAAACAATCATTCGGGCCACCCAGAAAAATAAAATATCAGGCCCCGTAACCAAATCATTAGTTGGGTAGTAATATTTAATATCCTCATTTTCAGGATTCCTAATACCATCAAAAACACTAATAGGCCATAGCCAAGATGAAAACCAGGTATCTAAAGCATCTTTATCCTGACGCAAATCTGCTTTATCTAAAAGAGCATTTTTAGTTTTTACTCTAGCCAAATCCAAAGCCAAATCTATGTTTTCTGCTACCACAAAATCCTCTTTTCCATAGCCATAATAATATGCAGGTATTTGTTGGCCCCACATTAATTGCCGAGATATATTCCAGTCTCTAATATTTTCCATCCAGTGGCGATATGTGTTTTCAAATTTCTTTGGAAACAATTTTATATCACCATCATCCAAAACCGCCTTAATGGCAGGTTTTACCAGTTCTTCCATTTTTAAAAACCATTGATCGCTTAATCGGGGTTCGATAACCGCTTTGGTTCTTTCTGAAGTTCCTACTTTATTAACATGAGTTTCTGTTTTAACTAAAACCCCTTTATCTTCTAACTCTTTAACGATTGCTTTACGCACCACAAAACGATCTTCGCCTTCGTAATGTAAGCCATGGTGGTTTAAAGAAGCATCATCATTAAAAATATCAACAACTTCAAGATTGTATTTATCGCCCAGGTTTTTATCATTCTCATCATGGGCAGGCGTTACTTTTAAACACCCTGTACCAAACTCCACATCCACATACTCGTCTTCAATAATAGGAATCACGCGACCACAAATAGGCACGATGGCTTGTTTTCCTTTTAAATGAAAAAAACGCTCGTCATTAGGATTAATACATATAGCAGTATCACCAAAAATAGTTTCTGGTCTTGTGGTAGCAATCGTTAGCACCTCATCACTCCCGTCAATTTTATAGTTCAGATAATAGAGGTTGCCTTGGCGCTCTTCATAAATCACCTCCTCATCGGAAAGTGTTGTTTTAGCTTCAGGATCCCAATTTACCATACGGTACCCCCTATAAATCAAGCCTTTCTGATATAAATCCACAAAAACTTTAATGACCGCTTCACTCATGTCATCATCCATAGTGAATTTAGTACGCTCCCAGTCGCATGAACAACCTAACTTTTTAAGTTGTTCCAAAATTACGCCTCCATATTCGTGAGTCCAATCCCAAGCGTGTTTTAAAAACGCTTCACGTGACAAGCTGTTTTTATCAATACCCTGTTCTTTAAGTTTTGCAACCACTTTAGCCTCTGTAGCTATAGATGCATGGTCTGTGCCAGGCACCCAACAGGCGTTTTTACCTAATAAGCGCGCTCGACGAATTAAAACATCTTGTATGGTATTATTAAGCATATGCCCCATATGCAAGACGCCAGTAACATTTGGTGGCGGAATAACAATAGTGTAAGGCTCTCTTTCATCTGGTGTTGAATGAAAATAATTGTGTTTCATCCAGTAGTTGTACCACTTGTTCTCCACCTGACTTGCGTCATATTTTAAAGGCATTTGCATACTTTGGAATAGTTTTTGAAATGTTTGAAATGAATATTATAGACAAAAGTACTTATATTTCTTTTTCTGTGAAAGTATATCATCATTTACACAAAAATCGTTGTTGTTTTTTTTTGTTAAAAAACAGCTACTTTAAAAAAGAATATGTACTTTTATTATGATTTTAGCAAAACAGCCCTACGTGCCGTTTATCTATTATTTTTGCAGACTACAGGAAAAGTAAGTATATTTGCACACTATTTTTTAACAATTGTGTGTGTTTTAGAGACTCATTTTATATTAAAACCAGAAAACATTAAAAACAAAGACATGAAAAAACTAATTACTATTTTATTTATCGGATTAATCAGTTTTACAATAAATGCCCAAGCGAAAATAGAATTTAAGTCTGACACCATAGATTATGGAACTATTGAAAAAGGATCTGACGGTTTAAGAATCTTCGAATTCACTAACACCGGTAATGCGCCCCTTATCATTTCAAAAGTAACTTCTAGCTGTGGCTGTACCATACCAAAAAAACCCGAAGACCCTATTTTACCAGGCAAAACAGGACAAATTGAGGTAAAGTACGACACCAATAGAGTAAACCCTATACGAAAAACCGTTACTGTTATATCAAATGCAGAAACGCCTACTGTAGCTTTAAAAATTAAAGGTCTTGTGGTAGATTCCAGTCAAAAAAGTGCCCTGGAAGCAAAAGACAAAAGCATCATGGCCCAATAAGCTTTAATTATGTTATTAATTCACCCATGATATGTAAAATATCATGGGTTTTTTTATGGTATAGCCATTCTTAAAAACTTTATAGTACAGGTATAGCCCACCTTACATCCCTGTGAGAGCCTAAGCCCTAGCCATTTTAAGTTAAACACACCTCGCAACACTCACAAAATCAACCCACAAACCCTTAAAAAGCTTTAATAGATTTATAATTACTTTTTAAAAAAACTTTAAGATAATTTTCTCAACTTTGCACTTCAAATACTTTGTTTAATGCCAACTATATCTAAAAAAGGGGAGCAGATGCCCCAATCGCCTATTCGTAAATTAGTTCCATTTGCCGATAAAGCCGCAAAAAAAGGAAAAACAATTTACTATTTAAATATTGGCCAACCCGACATCAAAACTCCCGAAGGCGCTTTAAGAGCCGTAAAAGAGAATGATATTGAAATTTTATCCTATTCAAAATCTGAAGGCTCTGAAACTTATAGAGAAAAAATAGCAACCTATTTTAAAGGTCATGATATTCATATAACTGCAGAAGACATTGTGGTTACAACGGGTGCCAGTGAAGCTTTGCTTTTTGTTTTTGGAAGCATTATGGATCCAGACGATGAAGTGATCATTACCGAACCCTTTTACGCCAATTATATTGCGTTTTCTACGGCCTCTGGAGTTAATGTAGTGCCTATCATTTCTAAAATTGAAGATAATTTCGCACTGCCTTCTGTAGAGGCGTTCGAGAAACTGATCACACCGAAAACCAAGGCCATATTGATATGCAATCCAGGGAACCCTACTGGCAATTTATATTCCAAGGAGGAAATCCAGAAATTAGCAGCTATAGTTAAAAAACATGATTTATTTTTAATTGCAGATGAAGTATATAGAGAGTTTGTGTATGATGGTGAGACACATTATTCTATTCTTCAAGAAAAAGGCATTGAAGAACATGCCATTATGATAGACTCTGTATCTAAGCGTTATAGTATGTGTGGTGCCAGAGTAGGTAGCTTGGCTTCTAAAAACAAAATGGTTATACAAACTGCAATAAAATTTGCCCAAGCACGTTTAAGCCCGCCCACTTATGCGCAAATTGCCAGTGAAGCAGCATTAGACACGCCCCGTAGTTATTTTGATGATGTTATTGCCGAATATATTGATCGCCGCGACACCTTAATTACAGAGCTGCGAAAAATAGACGGTATTAAAGTATCCAAACCCAAAGGCGCTTTTTATTGTGTTGTAGAATTACCAATAAAAAACTCCGACCATTTTGCGCAATGGCTTTTAGAGGAATTTGATGTAAATGGTGAAACCGTTATGGTTGCTCCTGCCGGAGGATTTTACTCTACACCAGGTTATGGTTTAAACCAAATAAGAATTGCCTATGTTCTTAAAAAAGAGAGTTTAATTAAAGCGGTACACATATTAAAGGAAGCGCTAAAAGTTTATAAAGACTAGTGCGCATACAACAAAACATATCGCTTAAACCCTATAATACGTTTGGGATTGATGTTACAGCGAAACACTTTGTAGCCGTAACAAATCACACTGAATTAACACAGGTTTTAGCCCTGAAAGAATATCCCGAGAAACTGATTTTAGGGGGCGGCAGCAATATGCTATTAACCCAAGATCAAGACAAATTGGTAATTCATATCCACATAAAAGGGATTGAAATTGTTTCTGAAGACGAAAACACTGTTTTAGTTAAAGCAAATGCCGGTGAAAACTGGCACGAATTCGTCATGTGGTGCATCAAACAAGATTTTGGTGGTCTTGAAAACCTATCGTTAATCCCTGGTAATGTTGGTACTGCACCCATCCAAAATATAGGAGCTTATGGCGTAGAATTGAAAGATAGCTTTGTATCCTGTGAGACCATTGCTTTTGAAGATAATAAAAAACATGTGTTTAACAAGTCGGATTGCCATTTTGGGTATCGAAACTCTATTTTCAAACAAGATAAAAAGGGCAAGCACATCATTACTAGCGTGACCTTCCAGCTTACAAAAAAACAACACCAACTTCATACTCATTACGGCACAATTGCCGCACAACTTAAAGATATGGGCGTTGAAACGCCCACAATTCAAGATATTTCAAAAGCTGTAATTCACATTAGGGAAAGCAAATTACCAAACCCTAAGGTTATTGGCAACAGTGGCAGTTTTTTTAAAAATCCGGTTATTTCACAACACCATTACAACCGTTTGCTAAAAAACTTTAACGACATGCCAAGTTATAGTGTTTCAGACCATGAGGTTAAAGTTCCCGCTGGTTGGCTTATTGAAAAAGCAGGATTTAAAGGTAAACGTTTTGATACATATGGCGTGCATAAAAACCAAGCATTGGTTCTTGTAAATTATGGAAAGGCAAAAGGCTCCGACATCCTAAAACTTTCCGAATTAATACAAAAAACAATATACAAACTGTTCGATATTAGTATTGAAGCCGAAGTAAACATCTTATAATCAAAAAGAAATTTCTAACTTTGGCACTAATAAACCGTAATTACTTTTAACCACCTACTACAAAAACCCTGTTATTTTGATTTCAGCCACCGAAAAAGAAATAGTGAGCTTATTAGAAAAAAGCGATAAGAAGGCTATTTCACTCTTATACGAGTACTATGCTGATGCACTTTATGGTGTGATTTCAAAAATCATTACGGATGAAGATGTCGCTCAAGATGTACTACAAGAAACGTTTGTTAAAATATGGAGAAATTCAAAAAAATATGACGCCACAAAGGCGAAGTTATTTACGTGGCTTTACAGAATCGCTTATAACACTGCTATCGACAAAGTGCGTTCTTTAAAAAATAAAAATACAAATGAAGTCCAAATTGAAACCTCATCCGTATATAAGATAACGTCAAACGAATTAAATCAAGACGTCTTAGATATCAAAAAACACTTGGGCAATTTAGATAAGAAGTATCAAGTTGTTATCCATGCACTCTTTTTTGAAGGCATGACCCAGCAAGAGGCAAGTGAAGAATTAGAAATTCCACTCGGTACCATTAAGTCAAGATTAAAGATTGGATTACGTGAATTGAAGAAAATTTATCACCCCTAATAAAAATAGTTATGAATGCGAAAATAATTACTTTTTTAAATTCTGACCTATTAGAAAACTATCTATTAGGCCATACCAATTCTAAAGAAACAGAACTGGTAGAAATGTATATTTCAAAATACCCAGAAGTTCAGGATGCCTATAACACTTTACAGTTCAATTTAGAAGTGGTTAGCAAAACCCAAGCAGTGGAAGCTCCTAAACAAATTTTAAATGCTGTTTTGAATGAATTGGATCAGGATACACCAGTAATACCCTTGAAAAAAGAAAGCACAAACCATAAAATATGGCATAAATTAACAATTGCCGCCAGTATTGCCGCTCTATTTTTTGCAGCTTATTCTTTTTCCCTCTATACTCAAAAACAAAAGCTATCTGAAGAAAATCAAGTTGTTGTGGACGAAATTTTCGATTTAAGAAACGATATAGCTAAAAACAATGAAATGCTGGATAGTGTAATGCGCCAGCTTTTAAAGCTTAACAACCCAGAAACTGAAAAATACATCATTAATGGAAATGAGCGCGCAAAAAATTTAAAAACCATTGCGTATATCAACCCTAAAGAAAAAACATCTATGATCGATGTAGTGTCTCTTCCTAAATTACCAGAAGAGCAGTGTTATCAAATATGGGCAGAATTACAAGGAAAAATGGTAAGTTTAGGGGTTTTAAGTGAATCGGACCGAAAACTTAAGTCTATCCCCTACACCGAAGATGCGCTTGGACTAAACATTACAATAGAGCGAAAAGGTGGCAACACGATGGCTTCTATGGAAAATAGCGTAGCCGAAATAAATTTACAATAACACAAAACGGATAAATTCGTTTGCAACAGCACAGCCTTGTTTTATAATAAAACAAGGCTGTGCTTTTTGTATTACACCAAAACTATTACTAAAAAAGCCGTTTTAAGGTTTATCCTTTTTAAATTAAAAAACAAAAGTCCTAGTAAGTTAAGCCAAAAAAATTGCAGCAAAATCATTATCTTTGCATAAAATATCAAATCGATGAAACTTCTTTTAATCACAATTATTTTATTAGGGTTAGGAATTGCAGGAATTGCCATAAAAATCTGGGCTAAAAAAGATGGAAAATTTGCTGGCACTTGTGCCAGTCAGAACCCTATGCTCAATAAAGAAGGAGAAGCCTGTGGTTTTTGCGGAAAAGCCCCCGAACAATTTGGAAACTGTAACGAACCTCAGCATTCTTAATTTTTTATGACATGTCTTGATTTTGTTTGCTACATATTTGTTGCAATAGTATTTTTTCAAATTTTATTATATTTATTTTTCTTCGGAAGATTTGCGCTACTTAAACAAAAAAAGAAACCCGTAAAAGATTTCCCTGTTTCTGTTATCATTTGTGCCAAAAATGAAGCAGAAAACCTCAAGACCTTTTTACCTTCTGTTATTGCACAGGCCTATCATGATTATGAAATTGTATTAATTAACGACGCATCCAACGATAACACTTTAGAAGTTATGGAGGGGTTTGCCAGCAAGCACAACAACATCAAAATTGTAGATGTTAAAAACAATGAGGCTTTTTGGGGAAATAAAAAATACGCCTTAACTCTTGGTATTAAAGCCTCAAAACATGATCATTTTCTCTTTACAGATGCAGACTGCAAGCCACTTTCCAATCAATGGATAACGGATATGACCTCGCACTTTAGCAGTAAAAGAACCGTAGTTTTAGGGTATGGTAAGTATGCTAAAGTAAAAAAATCACTTTTAAATAAACTCATTCGCTTTGAAACTGTCATTACAGCCATTCAATATTTTACATGTGCTAAATTTGGGATGGCTTATATGGGAGTAGGCAGAAACCTAGCCTATACCAAAGACACCTTCTTTAAAGCCAATGGCTTTATAAACCATATAAAGGTTCGTTCTGGGGATGACGACCTGTTTGTGAACCAAGTGGCCACAAAACATAATACCGCTATATGCATCACGCCAAATAGCTTTACCGAATCGCTTCCCAAAACAACTTTTAGCGAGTGGATTACACAAAAAAGACGTCACATTTCTACAGCAAAACATTATAAACAAAAACATCAGGTTTTATTGATGTTGCAGTATAGCTTTCAATTTCTTTTTTGGTTTCTTGCGGCCATATTGCTTATAGCTATGCATCATTGGGTTGTTGTTCTGGCACTTGTCTTGATTAAAATTAGTATTCAGTATGTTATTATAGGTCTTTCGATGAAAAAACTAGGAGAAAAAGATTTGTTCTTTTTAATTCCTTTCTTAGAATTGTTTTTGATTTTCACACATTTAACTATCTTTATAAAGAATCTTACTTCAAAACCCAATCATTGGAAATAGACGAAGCCATTAAGCGTGCCAAATTAAATGACCAAAAAGCTTTTAATTTCTTATTAAACACTTTTTGGGATGATGTGTATGGCTTTCAATTAAAACGTATTCAAAATGAAAACGATGCTGAGGATGTTACCATTCAAACTTTTTCTAGAGCTTTTGATAAAATTGATACCTTTAAAGAAAGCTACAAGTTCAAAACTTGGTTAATCACGATTTCAAAAAACATCCATATTGATATTCTTCGGAAAGAAAAAAACTCCATTTCACAAATCATTTCTAAAGATGGGCAGGATGCTTATGAAATCGTGGACGAATCGCCCTCTCCTGAGGATGAACTTATTACGGAACAAAATTTAGCAAAATTATTACGCGATATAAAAAAAATGAAACCTCATTACCAAGAAATGATCAATTTGAGGTATTTCCAAGAATTGAGCTACAAAGAGATTTCGAAAGAATTGGATCAACCTATCAACAACATAAAAGTTAAGCTGTTACGTGCCAAAAAATTATTGGCAGATATTATTACGAAGTCGTTATGACTAAGATATTAAAAAATCTAGGTCCAGGTCTCTTATTTGCTGGTGCTGCCGTTGGAGTTTCACACTTAGTCCAATCTACACGTGCAGGGGCAGATTTCGGAATGGGTTTAATATGGGCGTTGTTGGTTGTAACGGTATTTAAATACCCTTTTTTTCGCTACGGTTCGAAATATGCTTCTATAACAGGTGAAAGTTTACTAGATGGTTACAGAAAATTAGGAAAAGGTGTTTTAGCAACCTATTACATTCTAAACCTAGCAACCATGTTTACTATCCAAACAGCTGTTACTATTGTAACTGCTGGCTTAGCTTCTAGTTTATTTGGAGATTTTTTTAGTTTAAAAACGTGGGCTATCATCATTTTAATAGTATGTATTTCCATTTTAATTCTAGGCAAATACCGGTTTTTAGATAGGTTGATGAAAATCATTATTATTACGCTTAGCATAAGCACTATTATCGCGGTTTTCATGGCGCTATCCAACCACCATACCCCCGTCTCTTTTAAACAGGTATTTCCTAAAAACAGTGTTGAAATAGCCTTTTTAATCGCTTTTATGGGGTGGATGCCAGCACCTTTAGATGTGTCAATTTGGCAATCGCTTTGGGCTATTGAGAAAAACAAGAATACAAAATCATACACTCCAAAAGCTGCCCTGTTTGATTTTAATGTGGGATATTTAAGCACTATTGTTTTAGGTATCGGTTTTTTAAGTTTAGGAGCTTTGGTGATGTTTAATAGTGGACAGAAATTTAGTGATTCGGCAAGTATATTTTCGGGTCAATTAATTAATATGTACACGGCAAGCTTAGGCGATTGGGCATATCTTGTTATTGGTATTGCAGCATTTACAACCATGTTTAGCACAACCTTAACCACCATGGACGCTTCCCCTAGAGCCATGGCCAAAACCACTCAGTTATTATTTAAAACCCCATCAAAACTAAATTATAGTTTTTGGATGGCACTTTTAACTCTTGGTACTATTGGTATTTTTTTATTTTTAGCTTCCGAAATGGGACTTCTCATTAAAATTGCAACCATTTTATCTTTTATAACGGCACCATTCTATGCCATAATTAATTATAAACTTATTACAGCCAAGTATATCCCAGAAAAATGGCGCCCGTCTATAGCACTACATATTCTAAGCTGGTTGGGAATTCTGTTTTTAATAGCTTTTAGTATCTGGTATCTCACCCTATTATAGGGTCATTTTAAAAGAATACTTTGTACCTTTGTAACTCTATTTCTTAAAAATATGAACACAGAAACTGTATCCAATATACTACCCGAAGAACGACAAGCCAAACCAAAATGGCTCCGTGTAAAATTGCCAACAGGCAAGAAATATACAGAACTGAGAGGCGTTGTTGATAAATATAAACTGAATACGATTTGCACCTCTGGAAGCTGCCCTAATATGGGAGAATGTTGGGGAGAAGGCACCGCAACCTTTATGATTTTAGGCAATATATGCACCCGTTCATGTGGGTTTTGCGGTGTAAAAACAGGACGTCCAGAAACCTTAGACTGGGATGAGCCAGAAAAAGTAGCACGCTCTATTAAACTCATGCAAATAAAGCATGCAGTATTGACAAGCGTGGATAGAGATGATTTAAAAGACATGGGAAGCATTATGTGGGCCGAAACCGTAAAAGCTGTTCGGAGAATGAACCCAAACACCACACTTGAAACCTTAATTCCTGATTTTCAAGGAATTGAAAACCACATCGATAGAATTATTGCTGTAGCTCCTGAAGTAGTGTCCCATAACATTGAAACAGTACGAAGGCTAACCCGTGAAGTACGCATACAAGCACAGTACGATAGAAGTTTGGGCGTTTTAAAATACTTAAAACAGCAAGGACAGCGCCGTACAAAATCTGGTATTATGCTCGGTTTAGGTGAAACACGTGAAGAGGTAATAGAAACACTTCACGATTTAAAAGCGCATGATGTAGACATCGTCACGATTGGTCAATATTTACAGCCTAGCAAAAAACACTTACCTGTAAACCATTTTATCAGTCCTGATCAATTTAAAGAATATGAAGAAATAGGGTTAGAATTAGGGTTCCGCCATGTAGAAAGTAGCGCCTTGGTACGCTCTTCTTACAAAGCCCAAAAGCACATTAATTAATATGGTTCGAGTAGCTATAAACGGTTTTGGTAGAATTGGAAGACGGGTGTTTAGACTGCTTCAAGATTCCAAAACCATAGAGGTTGTTGCCATAAATGATTTAGCAGATGCAAAAACCTTAAGCCATTTACTAAAATACGATAGTATTCATGGGCTTTTTAGTGGAACCATTTCACATGAAGAATCTCATATTATTATCAATGATAAGAAAGTAAAACTGCTAAATAAACGGCATCCACAACAGATCGATTGGACGCCTTTCGATGTGGATTTTGTTATTGAAGCTACGGGCAAATTTAAATCGTCTGCAGATTTAGAGCATCATTTAAAAAACGGTGCCAAGCATGTTATTTTAAGTGTACCGGCTATTGATGATACTATAAAAACAATAGTCATGGGGGTTAATGACGATAGTTTGGATGGTACAGAAAAAATAATATCAAACGCTTCCTGTACAACGAACAACGCAGCACCTATGATCGCTATCATTGATTCCCTTTGTGGTATTGATCAAGCTTATATTACAACCGTGCACTCTTACACCACAGACCAAAGCCTTCACGACCAACCACATCGCGACTTGCGTCGTGCCAGAGCGGCAGGCCAATCTATTGTCCCTACCACCACAGGTGCAGCAAAAGCACTTACTAAAATTTTCCCGCATCTATCTGATGTTATTGGTGGTTGTGGTATTCGTGTACCTGTAGCAAACGGATCACTTACCGATATTACGTTTAACGTTAAAAGGACTGTCTGTATTGAAGACATTAATAATGCCTTTAAATCCGCTTCTGAAAACCATTACAAGGGAATATTAGAATACACAGAAGACCCTATCGTATCCATAGATATTGTTGGCAATACCCATTCTTGCATTTTTGACGCTCAAATGACATCTGTAATAGGAAACATGGTAAAAATAATTGGTTGGTACGATAATGAAACGGCATATTCTAAACGCATCATTGACCTAGTGTGTAATTTGTCGGGGAAAAACAATCCTTTATCGAATAAATAATTATATTTGTTGCTATGATTGAATAAAAAATGGCCTTAATCAATAAAACAGTTCTTCTTTTAATAATGCTATTTGCATTATCAAGCCCCTCTCAAAATTCAGTGATCGAAGATCCTGAACTACAACAAAACACAATAAACTATCATATCGTTGAGGCTCAAGATGCTATTGATGAATATAAATATTTTGAAGCCCAGCAAAAACTCGATGATGCTCTAGACCTTGCTAATAAAATTGATAACAAAAAAAGCATTGGTATTATTCATGCTACAAAAGGCTTGCTAGCGCTTATTATTGAAAAGCCAGAGGAAGCCATAAAGTCTTTAAATAAAGCAATTGAAGTTCAAAGAATTATAAACGATAACGAAAATCTGGGTAACTCCTACAAGACTTTTGGTGATGTTTATATGAGCAAAAAGAATTATTATCTAGCATTAGACTCCTATACCGCTGCAAAATCAAAATTCCAGGAAGAGGACATGAAAGATAGGTTGGCCGATTTGCTCATAAACGAAGGCAAAACCTATACTTTATTAAAAAACAATAGAAAGGCACGGGCTCTTTTTGAGCAATCTATTGCCTTATCCAAAAAACTAGATTTACCTAAAACATTAAGTACGGGCTTAATAAATCAAGCTCAAGTCTACCATGATTTAGGAGACCACGACAAAGCTCTTACTTTAGCCACAGAAGGGATAGCTATAGCTAAAGCTCATAGTTTTTATGAAATTCTAGACGAGGCCTATCTTATCGTTAGCCATATTTACGATGCCAAAGAAAACTATAAAAACTCCAATGATTATTTAAAAGCCTACATCAATCTTTCAGATTCTATTGCGGCCATAAAACGTGCAAACCTATCGCCCGATATGCAGGTTAAGTTTTTAATGGACGACCAAAGAGAAAGCATCAAAAAACAAGCAAAAGACTTAAAAAAAGCAAAAGACGATAAAGAATTAAGCACCTTAATTTCAATATTGAGTGTGGCATTAATTACGATACTATCCCTGTTAACACTTTCTTTATATAAGAACAATAACATCCGATTAAAAACCAACAACATGCTTCATAAAAAAAATGGAGAACTTATTATTGCTAAAGAAAAAGCCGAATTGGCTTCAAAAACCAAAGCTAACTTCTTATCAACCGTAACACACGAATTAAGAACACCGCTATACGCCGTTACCGGACTGAGCAATATGTTATTGGATGAAGATCCTAAGCCAGAACAAATTCAACATTTAAAATCACTTAAATTCTCTGGTGAATACCTTCTAACCTTTATAAACGACATCCTTCAAATTAATAAAATAGAAGCCAATAAAGTTGATATCGAGCCAGAACCTTTCAACTTAAAAAAGAAAATAAAAAATATTGTTCTAGCATTAAATAATTCGGCTTTAGACAATGGCATAAAAATCCATTTTGAATACGACACGGATTTGCCCGAGAACTTTATTGCAGACCAATTAAAGATTTCACAAATTTTAATCAACCTTATTGGAAACGCCATTAAATTTACCAAAGATGGAGACATCTGGATTCGTATCTATAAAATAAATGAAGAAAACGGTATTTACACGCTACGCTTTGAAGTAGAAGACAACGGCATTGGTATTACCCAAGAAAAGCAAGAACATATGTTCGAGAGTTTCTCCCAAGGATCTATCCAAATTAATAGAAAATATGGTGGTACCGGTTTAGGCCTTTCTATAGTAAAAGGACTAATTGACATTTTAAAAGGGAAAATTTACTTAAAAAGTGAATTAGATAAAGGCTCTACTTTCTATTTTGAAATCCCCTTAGAATACACCAAAGAAAAAGAGAAGGAAGCCATTGAAAAGAAAACGAATTACCTTAAAAAAGTAGAAGAACTGGATTTAAACAATTTTAAGATTTTAGTGGTCGAGGATAATAAAATCAACCAAATGATCACTAAAAAAATCCTGACAAAAATGCAACTTAGCTGTGAGGTTGTTGATAATGGCGAAGAAGCCGTAGATATGATTAAGAATAATAAATACGACATTATTTTAATGGATATCCACATGCCAGGAATTAGTGGCATTGAAGCCACTAAAATTATTAGGACCTTTGATAAGGAGTTAACCATATTCGCACTTACAGCCGTTACCATTGAAGACAAAATGCAAGAGTTTGATGAAGCTGGCTTTACAGATATTATACCGAAACCTTTTAAACAAGAAGAATTTGAGAAAAAGCTTTTCAACGCTTTAACCAACAATAATAAGCCTGAAACCGTTTAATACTTTGATATAAAATTTTTTATAGTGGTATGGAATTTATTGCTATCATCTATATGCATGGCTATGGGAAGATAATATAAGCTATCTTCCAGAGCCTTATAGTGCTTTAGTCTCATAAAATCTTTTTCAGTGGTAACTATAATCGGTTTAGTATTTAGGTTTTCAATATCTTGCTTAGAAAAGGTGTGATGATCTTTAAAATTTAAATGCTCAAACGTCAGCTTTTTTTTAATCAAAAAGTCCTCTAAAGGTTTTGGGTTTGCAATACCTGTTACCAGAGTAACAGGTGGTAGTGCATCAATACGTTTTTTGCCATTTAAAGCAATCACCTCATCTGCATACGCTATAGAACTAAAAAACACCTGTTGATGTGGTTGGGGCTTTAGTTTTTTAATAATAGTTTTTTTATTTAAATCTGTTAAATTAGAAGGGCACTTTGTTACTATAATAACATGGGCTCTTTTACTTCCCCTAATAGACTCTCGTAAATTGCCTGCAGGTAACAACATATCATCCGTATATAAATCATGATACATGGTTAACACAATATTAAAACCAGCTTTTACTTTTCGATGCTGAAATGCATCATCCAGCAAAATAATTTCTGGAGGATTTTCCAAAGCCCTTAACGCTTCAATACCTTCTTGTCTATTGGCATCTACAGCCACTTTTATCCTATCTTGAAATTTTGTGTAAAATTGAAAAGGCTCATCCCCAATACTATCTACAGTAGTATGTGCATCGGCCAACTGAAACCCTTTAGATTTTCGCTTATATCCCCTACTTAACGTGGCAACCTTATAATCTTCTTTTAAAAAACGTATCAAATACTCGATCATAGGTGTTTTTCCTGTGCCTCCTACACTCAAATTACCCACACATATAACAGGGAAGTTATATGATTTAGAAGTTTTAAGCCCAAAATCATACAAGGAGTTTCTTAAGCACGTAGCGGCATAATATAATGGTACAAAAGGAAATAATAGTTTTCTTGAAAGTTTCACAGGTAACACATCAATTTAATCTCATCCAAATAAACACCGAATATAATAATTTAAAAAACAAGGAAGATTACCCAAGTGGATTAAAAAGAATAAAAAATACTTATGAAAATAATTATTTTATCTTTGAAGTAAAACACAATTATTCATGATTATTCAAGATGTTATTTATCATTTGGAAACGCTTGCACCTTTGCACTACGCAGAGGATTTTGACAATGTAGGCCTTTTAGTTGGTGACAAAAACACAACGCTTACGGGGATATTGGTTACTTTAGACACCTTAGAAGCGGTTGTTGACGAGGCTATTGAAAAAAACTGCAACTTTATAGTAAGCTTCCACCCTATTATTTTTAAAGGCTTAAAGAAAATAACAGGCAAAAACTATGTAGAACGTGTAGTTCTAAAAGCGATTAAAAATGATATCGCCATTTACAGTATGCATACGGCATTAGATAATGCTGTGTTGGGCGTTAACAACATGATTTGCGACCAACTGCAATTAGTAAACAGACAGATTCTCATACCACAACACGAAACCATAAAAAAGCTAACCACTTTTGTCCCTAAAGCAGAGGCCGAGCTATTAAGAAACGCCTTATTTGCAGCTGGAGCAGGACGTATTGGGAATTATACCGACTGCAGTTTTAACATAAACGGCATAGGCACTTTTAATGGCAATGAAAACTCTAGTCCTGTGAAAGGCAAAAAAGGACATCTTCATTTTGAAGCGGAAATTCAGATTTCCATTACTTTTCAAAAACATCTGGAAGAACAAGTCTTAAATACACTCTTCAAAACACATCCTTATGAAGAAGTAGCCTATGAAATCACTACCCTAGAAAACAAGAATCAACATATTGGCATGGGTATGATTGCCGAATTAGAAACCCCAATGGAAGCGCAAGATTTCTTGAATTATATAAAAACCAAAATGAACACGCCCTGTATCAGGCACTCTACACCATTAAATAGGCCCATAAGCAGAATAGCCGTTTTAGGAGGTTCTGGAAGCTTTGCCATTGAAGCAGCCAAAGGCGCTGGTGCTGATGCATTTATAACATCAGATTTAAAATATCATGATTTTTTTACAGCCGAAAACCGTATTCTACTTGCAGATGTAGGCCATTATGAAAGCGAACAGTACACAAAAAACGGTTTAGTAGCATTTCTTACCAAAAAAATCACTAATTTTGCAGTCGTTTTATCAAAGACAAACACCAATCCTGTTAAGTATTTTTAAAGTATGGCTAAAAAGAAAGAACAAACCGTTGAAGAGCGTTTAAGAGCATTATATGATTTACAGCTTATAGACTCTCGTATTGACGAAATAAGAAATGTCCGTGGAGAACTTCCATTAGAAGTTCGTGATTTAGAAGATGAAATTGCCGGACTAAGAATAAGATTAGAAAAGTTAGTTTCTGGTTTAGATCTTATTGACAACGATATCACTGCAAAAAAGAATATTATTGAAGAAGCCAAGGCTTTAATAAAAAAGTATAGCGAACAACAAAAGAACGTTAGAAATAACAGAGAGTTCAATTCGTTAACTAAAGAAGTTGAGTTTCAAGAATTAGAAATCCAATTGGCCGACAAGCATATCAAAGAATTTAAAGTTCAAATTGAACAGAAAAAGGAAGTGATTTCAGAAACGAAGGAACGTATAAAAGAGCGTGACAATCATTTAAAACACAAAAAGAATGAGTTGGATGCTATTTTAAGTGAAACTGAAAAAGAAGAACAAGCTTTAATCGCTAAATCTGAAGATTATAAGTCGGAAATAGAAGAGCGCTTAGTTGCTGCTTACGCAAGAATCCGTAAAAATGTAAAAAACGGTTTAGCTATTGTACCTATCGAAAGAGGTGCTTCTGGTGGCTCCTTCTTTACCATACCACCACAAGTACAAGTAGAAATTGCATCTCGTAAAAAAGTTATTACAGATGAGCATAGTGGAAGAATTCTTGTAGATGCAGAACTTGCAGAAGAACAAAAAGCAAAAATGGAAAAAATGTTTTCTAAACTATAATTTCCTTATAATACCGATATTTTAAAGGCCTTCATTTTTATGAAGGCTTTTTTATTTTAGTACACCTCAACTAAAAAAAGGGCTTTAAACCGCAGAAGCAGTGTCCCTATTAAAAATTTAAAAAAACTACAAAGCTTTTTCCTAAAGAAAACATGAATAAAATATTCGGGAATGTAAAGCTTTTAGAAGAACGCAAGATCCAAAAAAATACGTAGTGCACTAATTTTTAGCTACTACATTGTAAACTTTAACATCCACTTCCCACATTTATAAAAATTTTAATAAGATTTAAGTCTATCTTTAAAAATTCAAAACTTTAAAATTCATTATGAAAAAATCAAACTTATTATCAAGTATTGCTTTAGCATGTCTTATGTTATTGGCTACCCATGTTACCGCACAGGAATTTTCAGATTTAGACAAAAGCCCTATGGATGCTGCAGCATTTCCTTCTAGCTACAAAGAAGCCAACAAACTGATTAAAATTATTTATAGTCGCCCCCAACTTAAAGGAAGAGCTTTAAGCACGTTGGTTCCCCATAATAAATTATGGAGAACTGGTGCCAACGAAGCTCCTGAACTAACCCTCTATACCGATATGACTTTAGGGAATACCCCTATAAAAGCAGGAACATATACATTTTATGTCATTCCAGGAGAAAAAGAATGGACGGCCATTATTAATAAAGACATCAATTTATCAGGTCTAAACGGATATAACGAGGCTAACGATATAGCACGTTTTACCGTTCCTGTTAGTTCAGGAGAACCTCTTGAAGCTTTTTCAATCGCTTTTGAAGAGACCACAGAGGGCCTTGCCATGCATTTAGGCTGGGGAACCGTTAGAGTAGCTGTCCCTTTCTCTAAATAATTTATCGTTTACACATAAAAAAAGCCTTCTTAGAACAATGTTCTAAGAAGGCTTTTTTTATGCTTTTTTTTTAATTCCTTTAACTATTACCATCAAATCATTATATTCACTCTTAGCATTACGATTAAAAATTATACCAAAATAGATGTGTAATGCCGTATATTTTTTGTATATTTATAGATGGGAAAAAAAGCAGAAATACACATAAGGGAATCGGTTGAAGACCTAAAAAAACTA
>NZ_JBHMFC010000090.1:0-1046 GCF_042427585.1 Mariniflexile ostreae
ACATATGCAACAAATAGTGCTTCAAGCAAGGGCAGAAGGCAAGGATATTGAATTCACTACGAAATATGAAGACCAATAGCTAATGTAGTTGCCCGGACGGATACGAACCATCCCGGGTTCACCTTCCTGTTCCATTATCAGGAATATGTACAGCAAGCCAAAGACCCCTATAGTTATATCCAGTTCATGGAGCACTACAACCGTAAATATGCAAAGATCAAGGGCTCCATGAAACTGGAACATGATCCGGGCAATGAAATGTACATCGATTATGCCGGCAAGAAACTGCAGATCGTGGACCGGTCCACCGGGGAACTCATCGCGGTTGAAGTCTTCGTGGCCATCCTGCCCAACAGCCAGTACACCTATGTGGAAGCCTGCCATAGCCAAAAGAGAGCAGATTTTATTGCCTGCTGTGGACATGCCCTGGAGTTTTATGGCGGAGCTCCCAAGGCCATCGTCTCCGATAATCTAAAATCGGCCGTAACCCGTGCCAGTCGCTATGAGGCAGATATCAACCGCAGTTTCAAGGACTTTGCCAGGCATTACAATTGTGCGATCAACCCCACCCGTGGCTACTCCCCGCAGGACAAGGCCCTTGTAGAGAATGCTGTCCATCTTGCCTATCAGCGCATCTATTACCCTTTACGCAATATGACCTTCTTCTCCTTGAACGAACTCAACAAAGAGATCTGCAAACTGTTGATGGCCTACAACAACTTACTGTTCAAAAGAAAGCAGGCCAGCCGCCTGGAGCTCTTCCAGTCCATAGAAAAGGGCCATTTAAAATCACTTCCAACAAGTCCCTACCAGCTTAAGGACTATTGCCGTGCCAAGGTGCAGAAGATGGGATATGTGTACTTCTCACCAGATAAAAGTTATTATAGCGTACCCTACCGCTACATCGGCAAGCAGGCCCAGATCCATTATACCGCCACAACTGTGGAAATATATTATAACCATCAGCGGATAGCCCTGCACCGGCGCAACCCCAGTAAGGGAAACTATAACACCGATCGCGACCACCTGAGCAGTACCCACAAATA
>NZ_JBHMFC010000090.1:1191-1557 GCF_042427585.1 Mariniflexile ostreae
TGTAGAAGCCTGCATTGATACAATTATTGCCTCTGGGGGTTATCCCGAGATCGGCTACAAACGTGCCATGGGACTTATCCAGTTGCACAAGGCCTATGGTTCACAACGCTTGGACAGCGCATGTAAAAGGACCATACAGGCAGATGCGGTCGCATATCAGCGCATCAAGAACATCCTGAAAAACAACATGGATCAGTCTTCGCTGTTCTACCAAGATCTAGAGCAGGACAAGCCCCATATCCCTATACATGAGAATCTCCGGGGAGCTTCAGCCTATCAATAAATATGTAATCAATAAACTCTATAATTATGAACAACAATCAAACTGTTGAAAAACTAAAACAAATGCGACTGGGTGCCATGGCA
>NZ_JBHMFC010000091.1:0-360 GCF_042427585.1 Mariniflexile ostreae
AACAAGGGCAAATACCTCTTCAATGTAAAATCCATGAGCCAGGTGTTTCGAGCCAAATATATAGCAGAGCTCAGAAAGAGTGACTTAAAAATCCCTCAAAAAATTTACAATGACCTATTCCGTAAAAAGTGGGTGGTTTATGCCAAAGAGCCTTTTAGAAGTCCAAAATATGTGATAGAATACTTGGGCAGATATACCCACAAAATAGCCATTAGCAACCACAGGATTGCAACTATTGATAGTAAAAATAAGCAGGTTGGCTATTTCGGAGTGATGGTGCCACGTGTTTCGGTCAAACCGTGCCACTTTGAAAGATACTGCAATTATATAAAATTTTATTGTTATTCGTTCTTTAAAGCT
>NZ_JBHMFC010000091.1:370-691 GCF_042427585.1 Mariniflexile ostreae
CGATTCTCCCTTGAGGTCTATCCTGTGCGAGGAGTTTACGATCCGATCCAGGATAGCATCAGCAATGGTTCCCTCTCCAATGATATCATACCAGGCGGAGACCGGGATCTGGGATAAGATAATGGTGGAAGACCTGTTGTAACGGTCATCGATTATGTCCATAAGTGATTCTCTCGCATAGCTGTCAAAAGCCTGTAGGCCAAAGTCATCCAAGATAAGCAGGTCTGCCTTTAGGAGCTTTGCCAGTTCTTTTAAATAGGTCCCATCGGCCTTGCTGAGCTTTAGCCTTTTTAATAAACGGGCCGTGTTGGCATAGATGGT
>NZ_JBHMFC010000092.1:0-1297 GCF_042427585.1 Mariniflexile ostreae
AACAAAGAACTGAGTTAAAAACCAAACAAATTCTTCGTTAAATTTGTGCAATAATATCCTAGCCTTAAAATTCTATATTTTAGTTTTTTAAGGTTTTTTGTTTTGTATTTGCCTCCGTTTATTTTGTCAAAACAGACACGTGAGCTTCGTCATAAGGGTGTCCTGATTTTGCAATAGCAAAACTTTGTTTTAGTAATTTATTAGAGACTGCAATCAATGCCAACTTCTTGCTTTTTCCTTTATTTACAATGCGATCATAAATTTCTCTACAAGATTTATTTTGCTTACAGGCACTAAAGGAACACAGAAACAAGAGGTTTCGAAGCTTTCTATTGCCTACTTTACTTATTCTACTTCGTCCTCTTACACTGCTTCCAGATTCGCGTATGGTTGGGGTAATACCTACATAACTACATAATTGGGAGGCTGTTTCAAACTTCTTAAATCCATCAGTTATTACAATTAAAAATAAAGCTGTTTTAAGGCCTATTCCTGGTATGCTTTGCAATAAAGTCAATTGTGATTGTTGATCTTGTTTTACTAAAGACAGGAGTCGGTTCTCGATGCCTAAAAGCTCCTTATCTAGATGTTTTCGGTCTCTTTTTAATGAACGATACACCCAGTTTGATGGAATCCCCAATACTTCCTCTCCATGGATTTTGTTCTTGGTAGCCGTTCTTTTCTTTAAAAAACTGTCCATTAATCTAAATAATTGCAAGCTTTCACTTTGTATGTCTGTTAGTGCGTTATAGAGCGGAACTTCATTAATTGTTCCATAGTCACAAATTGCTTTAGCATCACTTTTGTCGGTTTTAACTTTCGCTAATTTCATTTGAATGAAACGCTTTACCGATAAAGGGTTTACAACAGATACAGCGTGTCCTTTTTTGTATAGAAACTGTGCTAACCGGTAATGATAATAGCCCGTGGCCTCCATAACGACCAATGTATTATCTTTTAATGTTTTTAGAAACCTAACGAATCCTTCTTCGGTGTTTTTAAACTGTAAATGACCTTGGTTACTACCGTAACAATCAAATACATCTTTGCTAATGTCAATTCCAAAAGTTTCTGTATATTTATTCATAAGAAATGTTTTATGAAAGAATAGCCTACTTTTACTCACAACAACTTGAAAACGAGATCTAGGTCTCACAGAACTGAACGTGATTTTCAGTAGAAAAGAGAGAGGGTTATCAATGTTGTCGAAGTCTAGGCTTCACCGTATATATTAACCTTAATTCTCTCTTTTATTCTTTCTGATTATATATCAAATTTAATAAAAGACAAACTTAAG